>JALNVT010000052.1 GCA_023231265.1 Sphaerochaetaceae bacterium | reverse complement strand
TTATAATAATTGAGGCTGCCACTTTTTTCTACTCTAAATTTTAAACTTAATTTTTATATATGCTATCTAACTTTCCCGACAAATAATCCACAGGGCCGGAAACATCTATTTCAAAGGCAAAAGAATTGCTGCTGGAATCAGAAATTATACAGACACCATTGCAGAAGCTAAAGAGAAGATGAAGACAGCTGATGCTGCTGAAAAGAAAGAGCTCAAAGCTCTTATCGAGAAGCAGAAAGGTCTGATCAAATCTGCTCGCTACGACAATAAAATGTGTGATAAGAACTACAAGAAGGAAACTGGGGAGCATCTGATAACAAAGATTCAGATGATCTTCCAAGATCCTGTTTCAAGTCTTGATCCACGTATGACTGTCAGAGAGATCATAGCAGAGGGCCTCAGAATACAGGGAATCACAGATGAAGATAAGATATCAACAGTTGTAAGTGATATGCTCACAACCGTTGGACTTGTACCTGAATATGCAGATAGATATCCTCATGAATTCTCAGGTGGTCAGAGACAGAGAATTGGTATAGCACGTGCCATTGTTATGGAACCAGAGTTGATTGTGGCTGATGAGCCAATTTCTGCTCTTGATGTTTCAATTCAAGCACAGGTAATCAACCTTCTCAATGATTTACGTAAGAAGATGGGTCTTTCCATTTTGTTCATAGCTCACAACCTTTCTGTTGTTAAATACTTCAGTGATAGAATTGCAGTTATGTATTTTGGTAAGATTGTTGAAACAGCAACTGCAGAGGAGCTGTTCAAGCACCCTCTTCACCCTTACACAAAGTCATTGCTTTCAGCTGTTCCACTGCCTGATCCTGAATATGAAAAGACCAGAAGTAGAGTTACATACAATCCTGGAATTGACCATGATTATTCCAAAGAGCTGCCTACAATGCGTGAGGTATGCAAGGAACACTATGTAAGTTGCAATACAGCTGAATTCAATGAATACTTAAAACAGTTAAAAGAATAATACAAGGAAGAAAACGCTTATCAAGAAATATACAAAATATATAGTATCTATATCAGTAGCTCTGCTGCTATCAATAATAATAGCAAACTATGAAAAATCACAATTGCCATCAAGTACAAAATATTTGTTCAGAGCAATTTCTGATGGTTGTTTCTTCAGTGGCGTGTTCTTCATTTCTTTTGGAGCTCTTGGAGCGATTTCAAACAGTGGACTGTTCGATTCTACAAACTATGCTTTTCGTAGAATGTTCAATGCACTGTTTCATCCCAAGAAGTACGATAAGAGCTTCAAGAGTTATTATGATTGGGTGATGTCTAAGGAAAGAGACAAGGGACAGAAATTTACCTTTTTATTCGTAACAGGTGCTATCTTTTTGGTTGCAGCTGCTATCGCTCTTTTCCTCTTCTACAGATAACATATACCTGCAGAAAATCTAAAAATTGAAAGTATGCTACAGGACTCCATGAATTGAGAATTTATCCTCTCAAGTTATGGAGTCCTGTTTTATATAAGCATCATTGATGCTCCATTTATTCTTCAGGGTTTATATGAAATCTTCTCTTTATTTCAGATGTTCCCTTCAATCCGCCAAACAGCAATGTGCTCAAGAACAGAAGCAATGAAAGAACTATCGCAATCAATGACAGGTAAAAATTTGAACCTATCGAGAATGAAACTATTCCAAGAATTGTTGTTAGAAGCTGTGCTATCATGTAGTTCTGGAAGTTCTTGTGGTTTATGACAGTGAAGAAGAAGTTTATGACTGTCTCAATTATAAGAAGAATAGGCATTGCATAGAGTATGCTCCAACCTGAATTGACCTTCAAAAACCAATCTAAAAATAGCAGATAGAGAAACAGTGCTCCCATTGATTTCGATATCTTTGCAAATACTGATGGAAGAGAGTTCAAGAAGATATGCATTATGATTATGTAACCCAAAAATATGGTAGCAAGACATACAACACTCCAACTCAGATTGCTTGAAAAATGCAGATCAACTGCAAGCAGTATGAATGAAATCAGAAGAGCCAACACGAGATACATTTTTTTTGCTATTCCTCTCTTGCTTACCTTAGCTTTGACAGATGGATACCCTGTCAAAATACCTTCGTCATTTTCTTTTTTTGTGGCGCTGTGACAGAGAGGACATACCTCAGAATCTACATCCACTCCACAGTTTTTACAATGATACATTATTCTCTCCATTACTTGTAACACTTATTTTCACTTCCATAGAGGATAGAAGCCTGAAGAACTCCCTCTGTACTTTTGAAGCTCTAAAAGATGAGCTGAATGTTATACACAGAAGATCATCATATGATGCCACTGTAGATTTTATGCTCTGTCCAAGAGACATTGGAAGTATTCCACTGTATTTCTTTATGTACTTATCATAAGGAGAATGGAAACTTATGGCTCCAAAATTACTCATGGTGGTGGTGCTTGCCTTAGCAGCCTTTCTATATGTGTATTTAATTCCTAAATTCTTTATCAAAAGAGGCACCCATTTAACGTAGTTTGCCTGCTCGTTTGATACGTTGTAGCTGATTGTCTTTTTGAAGTTCTCTTTATTTATTTGTGATCTCAGACTCTCTTTTATTATATCAACTACCTCTTTGAAGCTGTAATCACCTTCAGTTGGAATGAATGTAGCATATACCATGGCAAAGAAATTCTTTGTCGTGGATGAATTGAAGAAACGTCTTAAATTCACTGGAACCGTGATAATTATAGGTTTCTTCTCTCCATAGTTTGTCTGATAGATTGCGTATGCATAGCAAGCTACAAGGAACTCATTCATACTGGCTTCATATTTTTTAGACAGTGATTTTATTGATTCAACACTCATTGAGCCTTCAATTACACTCAATCCGTTGTTTTGAATCTTGCGTCCTTTCAGCGTAAGAGCTCTCAGATTTGAATAGTTTGATTTGTTATCAGAATGCTTGTCATAGCAAAGCTGAAAGCCATCCTCTCTTTCGAGAGTCAGCTCATCATCAAATGGCATCTCCAGAACATCTTTATGCTTCAAGTTAAGATAGTAATATACCAGAGCCTTCAAGAACATCTTGCATCCAATTCCATCAGCTAAGACATGAAAAAGTTCAATGTTTATTCTGTTTTTGTAGTAAGACACTTTAAACAGATATTCATTGGTATCTTTGTAGTCAATCAGACGACATGGATAATCATCTTCTTCCCTTACCTCAGGAAAATCTTTGGGGTTCTCTTCTAGGTAGTACCAGAACAGACCACGTTTCAATCGCACACCAAAGCCAGGAAAACACTTTATAGTCGATTCCACTGCACTCTGCAAAATATCTTTATCTATATCATCATTCAAGCTGACACTCTGACGAAAAACGTTGGATGTCTTGCTCGTAGAAATAACTGGAAATAAGTGAGCTGTATTGTCTAATTTACCCCACATGGTTGTCTCTTTATTCATTGTTCTAACTATAACATATTAACGAAATTAAATGCTACTTCCTCTTGATTATAATAATTTTACATCAAAACAAACTGCATGATTCAATTAAATGATTTATTTAACAAAATATCAGAGTTTGAAACACATCATCAATGATATTTATGTACAAAAGGATGAAACAGAATTTATATGCAAGACCTTACAGTTTAAATATCATCAAAATGTATATCAAACCATACCACAAAACTAAGGAAAACACAAAATTTGCTCCATACTGATATTTGAAAGATTGAAGCTTCAGATGAACTCTCATGCGCAAAAATAAATAAAAATATACTCCACAATCTATCAGCTTAAAAGAATCTGTTATAAATCATGACAATATCATCATGGAAGTAGAATGAGTTTTTTAAATCTTTTACAACCTGAGAAATAATACATATTGTCATCAATTTATTACTGAGCAAACAAATATTGAAATAATAAATCTATTATTAGAAATTTTTATTGCTATATTTAGCTAAATGTACATATAATAAATCGGTTTATTTATATTTTAGTCTAAACAGAATATTTTTTTGCATTTCAAAAAAACTATTTTATCAATTCATTTAAGAATATTAACAAAATTTCATAAAATAAAATAAGAATAATTACACAAGAAAACAACCTTCAGGGAATTATAAATTGCAACTTCGCTTTTTTCCTTTACTTGCTATTTTAATAATGTTATTCTTAGTTTGTTTTTTACTCATAAAAAAAGGAATTACAGATGCTTGCTAAGGAACGAAGAGAGACAATCACTCAGATTTTAGATAACCACTTAACTGTTTCAGTTAAAGACCTTTCAGTCCAAATGAAAGTCACAATGGAAACTATAAGGAATGATTTGGATTACATCTCATCTCATGATGATAAGATAGTAAGAATACATGGTGGTGCCTACAAAATAAACAGGTCTGATTGTGATCCTTATCTCAATGATTTGGGTGATAATAAAGCTATTGTGGAATCAAAGAAACTGGCAGATGTTGCCTCCTCTTTTGTTAAAAAAGATGATGTCATAATGCTTGATTCAAGCACAATGAGCATTTTCATTGCAAAATCTCTTATTGCCAAAAAAATACAGGCTACCGTCATAACAAACTCACTGCCAGTCTCAAACTTGATTGCAGGAAGTAAATTATTGAGTTTGTTCTGCCTTGGTGGAAACCTGAATGTACCTACATTCTCATTCAAAGGCACCTTCACATATGATACTCTGACAAGAATGCATGGAGATAAGGCATTTCTGAGTCCAACAGGAATATCAATGGACTTTGGATTGAGTCAAGTGGATGAATTTGAGGCACGACTTTCAAAATCTATGATTGAGAATTCAAACGAAGTATATCTTGTGATGCCAAGCAATAAGTTTGATAAAGCAACAAGAACAAAGATCTCCAACCTAAACAGCATTGATACAATAATCACAGGAGACCAACTTCCAGCTAATTGGGAAAACACTCTCCATGAAAATAAAGTAAACATAAAATACATATAGATTGAGGTTTAAAAGATATAAGCTTCAATACAACCCGCGTTTACTTGAACATAACCATATATGTTATTATATTTTAACCATCGAGGTAATAATCTGTGAAAATAAAAAATGATGAACTTGAGAAATGCTGCCTATTTTTTAAAGTTTTAGGTGATCCAACAAGATTTAAAATTATTGATACTTTAAGAGATGGAGAGAAATGTGTGAGTGAGATCTGTCAATCACTGGACATGAGTCCTTCAGCTGTATCACATCAACTCACCATGTTAAAAAAATCTAAAGTTGTCAAATCGAGACGTGATGGAAAGAACATGTATTACTCTTTCGATGATGAGCATGTAGTTGGGGTTATCAACCTTGCACTTGAGCATTCTGCTCATAGCAACATTGAAATCTCATAGGTTTCAATCTATCTGCAATATTAATTAAAAATCGTAATTATTACTTTTTTAGCTTGTTGACAAAAAACGGAAACCACAATAAAATAAATTCATATTTGAATAAGTATTCAAATATCTTTTAAAAGTTGAATTATATGATTCAACTATTTTATTTAAATTACATTTGAACAACCATTCAAATGTAATAGGAGAATAAACAATGTCAGTAGATAAGAAAGAATTGAAAATGGGACAGGATGAATGCAGTAGCTGCTGCTGTGATTCGTGCGCCGCAGATAGATTTCAAAACCAGGCAAGCAACTTTGAAAAAGCAATGGAATCTGAAGACAGACCCAAATCTACCCTCAAAAATATTCTCACAGTCAAAAACAGACTCATTGTAAGTGGCATTTTATTTGTTGCAGGAATTGTATCATCTCACATGGGACAGCTCCTTACTTCAAACATAATTCTTTATGTTGCTTATGCAATCATTGGTTACAGTGTTGTATTCAGTGCTTTCAAAAACCTTTTCACAGGACATCTTCTGGATGAGGAATTTCTGATGACAATTGCATCTCTTGGTGCATTTGGAGTTGGACAGACATCTGAAGGTGTTGCAGTTATGCTCTTCTACATGGTTGGAGAGGCTTTCAATGATTATGCAATGGACAAATCAAAAAGTTCCATTAAAAAGTTGATGGAATTGAAGCCTGATGTTGCACACATCATCAGAAACAACAGCACGATTGATGTCAATCCAGAGAAAGTTGAGATTAATGATATCATATTGATAAAAAGTGGAGAGAGAATTCCTCTTGATTCAATAATCATTGAAGGAACATCCACTCTTGATACATCTGCTTTAACAGGTGAATCATTACCTGAAGATGTGAGTGTTGATTCACTCATCCTCAGTGGATCTGTAAATGGTTCTGGAACAATAAAAGCCAAAGTAATAAAAAGCTTCAGCGAATCTACTTTCAGCAGAATTCTTGAGATGGTTGAGAATGCAGGCAACAGAAAAGCAAAAAGTGAGGTATTCATAAAGAAGTTCTCCCACTACTACACTCCAATTGTTGTAATTGCAGCTGTTTTAACAACATTGATTCCAACCTTGATATTCAGACAGTCTTTTGATGTTTGGTTCTACAGGTCATTGATGTTCTTGGTAGTATCTTGTCCATGTGCACTTGTACTATCTGTTCCACTGGCATTCTTCGGTGGAATTGGTGCTGCAGCTAAGAGTGGTGTACTGCTTAAAGGTGGTGCATTCATTGAGAAACTTGCAAAGGTTGATACATTTGTTTTTGATAAAACAGGTACACTGACAGAAGGTAAGTTTAAAGTTACAGAGATCAAGACTTATGACTTTGATGAGAATGAAGCTCTTCGTTATGCAGCTCTTGCAGAGGGATCTTCAACTCATCCAATAGCTCGTTCAATTGTTGATGAATATCTGAGCAGAAACAAAATGACTGCCATAAACAATCTTCACCTTGATATCAAAGAGATATTTGGTAAGGGCATACAGACAACCATTGAAGATAAGATTGTGCTGGTAGGTTCTTCTGACTTCTTGAGTGCAAATGGTGTTGAAATCAAAGACAGAAAAGAGGCAATATCAACACTTGTGCAGATAGCAGTATCTGGAATAAATGTTGCAACAATATATGTTGGTGATACAGTTAAAAGTGACAGCAAGGAATCTCTCAGAGAGCTCAAAAAAGAAGGTGTCAAAAACCTTGTTATGCTGAGTGGTGATAGAAAGAAGATTGCTGATTCCATTGGTAAAGAGATTGGTATTGATGATGTAAAATCACAGCTTCTTCCAGAAGAGAAAGTTGTCAATCTAGAAAAGATAATGAATGACTCCAAGATCACAGCATTCGTAGGTGATGGAATAAATGATGCACCATCTATTGCTAGAGCAGATATTGGAATTGCAATGGGAGCTCTTGGCTCAGATGCAGCAATTGAAGCAAGTGATGTTGTTATTATGGGTGAAGATCTTTCAGGTCTTCCAAAGTTGGTGAAGCTGTCAAAGAAAACTCTTCGCATTGCAAAGCAAAACATAGTATTTGCCATTGGTGTTAAAGTCATCATCATGATATTGGCAGTTGCTGGAATTGGAACAATGTGGATGGCCGTATTTGGCGATGTCGGTGTTTCAATACTTGCAGTTCTGAATGCGCTGAGAATGCTGATTGTAAAAAAGAATTGATTTATTCATAATTAATTATTCATAAACTTTACAGAGGGGTCTCACCCCTCTGTATTTTATTTTTCTCAGTTTGTTTGGTATTGTTAAGAGGAAGAGAGCACTCTCTCTTCTTGATGTTCATGAAGTCTGATTTCAGGAAAATCGGAAGATTTCATTCATTTTCCAAATCAGAATAAAATTTATGCAAAATTACCTAAATTGATTTTATTTGCTTCTGAACTATAAATTTAAAAAAAATTAAAAAAATTTTTATATTATTTTTTTAGTCATTTTTTGCATGCATTTTCCTGCATTTTTGCATATAATGAGCATTCATCTATGTTCATTACCAGCATGGAATAAACTCAATAAAAAACATGCAATTTTGCAAGTTATTTTCTTAAAGAAAGAATAACATCTCATCATATTTTGGATTTTTTTGGACTTGACACTTAATTATAGAATGACTATAACGTAGTCATATTTTTATTAGGAATAAAAATTCAGGAGACAAAATTATGAATTTATCTAGTATCTTAGAAACAATAATGATCATCAGTTTTGGTCTATCATGGCCTCTATCAATTCGCAGATCATATACATCTAAATCCACTAAAGGTAAAAGCTTGATGTTCATGCTTTTCATTTTAATAGGTTACTTCTGTGGTCTCAGTGCAAAGTTCTTGACCCATACTTATAACTTGGCATTTTACTTCTACTTCCCAAACATTGCTTTGGTAATGACAGACATAATTTTATATTTCAGAAACCAAAGATATGAATCAGGAATGGAAAAAACACATAGAACTGTAGCAGCAGCTACCAACTAATCATTTTGAACGAACCCATTTAAAACAACAACACGGTATTGATTTGATTCAATACCGTCTTTTTTTATGTCAAAGTAGCAAGAAGTTTTTTGGATTTCTTCTGTATAATGGTATTTTCCATGTCGACATCTATTTTCCTGAGATACTCTTTCGCTTCAGATATCTCATTCTCAAATATTTTGTTGGTTGCAGCAAAATAATGAAGCATCTCAAGTCTCAAAGCAGTATCCTCCAGCTTAAGAAGCCTATCAAGAAGAGCTTCATCTTCCTCACTCAGTTCTCCACCATCACATATTTTAGCGAGTAGATCACATTCAAGGATTTTTACATCGAAACTGTTGAAGTACTTCATCTTATTTTTATCAGACTTCAATGTGCTTCTTCTGAGTTTGACTGTTTTCTTTGATGTAAGAATGGCTTCAAAAATTTCAATGTCCTTTGATATCTTATCGGTTTTACCCTCAAGTATTTTGAACATGATTCTGTAAAATGACAGCTTCAGAATGAAATTTTCATCCTCAGTCTTCTCTGCAACATAATCCAAAATACTATTTGCTTTATCCCAATTTCCAAGATAGCAATTGGCTATCGATTTATGAATCAGGATATCTGTAATCTGAGCTTTCTCAATAGCTTCAAAATCTATACTGTCTTCAATTTCTTCTAAAAACTTAGAAGGATCTCTATCATCATACAGCACAGTAAGAATCTTCTTCAACTTATTCTTATCAACATGCTCGACAGTGCTCTCCATTGCCAACCGAAGAAAAACGAATGAAACAAAGGAATACATAAAAGATAGAAGTATCTCTCCTCCATTTTCAAAATATGCAACTCCTATAACTATTGATATGACAATCAAAAGCGCATAAAGAGTTCTTCTCAGCTTTACATCTTCAGCAAAATAAAGTTTCACAGTCTCCCTCCCAAAAAAAACTATAAATGATTATCTACCACCATCAGTATCAATCACCATCACAGTACTTATGAATGCTACCTTTTCCATGCTTTTTAACATAGTAAAGAGCTCATCAGCTTTTTCTATCAATGAAGTGCAGGTACTGCTTCCACCCATAACTTTTCCAATACCACAGGAGTATCCTATGCTGATTCCCAAGCTGATTCCATCATATTTTTTCCCAATCTTTGCACCTTTATCAATGAGCTGTTTGAAGAGTTGAACTGCATCACTCTCACTTCTATCTACAATACAAAGAAGAAATTCATCACCACCAAAACGTATTGCAAAATTTTCCTTTCCAATAGTTGAATTCAAAGATTCTGCAATTTTTTTTAAAAGTTTGTCACCTTCAAGATGTCCATATGTATCATTGCTTTCCTTGAAGTTATCTATATCAAGCATCGCAACACAAACCGGTACATCACTTATATCAAGAGCTTCCTGAATCTTGTAGCTTCCTGTAATCTTACGCATCAGGTTGGTGAGATCATCTCTTTAATTGAGCTTTATTGCCATTATGTAACGAAACATCAATTTGAGTACAATTATATCCAGGGCAATAAATAAAGCAATAAAAATCAATGGGAAAGATATGATCAGTGATATTTTACTTTTTGCAAAGGAAAGATGATTTGCAAATTCATAAATTCCATAAATATTTATGAAGAAAAATATTCCTAGAGATAAATAATACAGTCTGATGTAATTCTTCAGACTCTTTGGAAGCAAACCTATCTGCAGATGCACTTCCTTATTGAGTGAATTAAATTGTAAACAGCAGATCACCAAAAATACTTAAGCAACAGCTATAGATATTATACTTATCAAAAATTTTTCCTCTTTTTGTGATTGAATAATATATTTATTACTTAATTATAACATAAACAAAAGACCCGTCAAATCTATTTTAGTTCATATCCACAAATAAAGCAAATCTGATATGGCCTTTCGCACAAAACAAATGCATTAATGGATTTTTATGCACTCAATTTTGAAATGATTGATCATATTAGATAAATAAGCAGAAAAGAACTGATTTTGTATGAAAATACACTGTAAACCCAATATTTTACATCTCCTACTGCTAACTTGTTATAAGTAAAAGTTATAATTTATCTCAATATACAACCATAAAAAATAACAATATTTGAAAAAAGTACAAAATATTGATGTTTATTGCAAAAAAGTATACACTTTCTGTATTATAAATACATATTTATACAATAATATAAATATACCTATTGAACAGTTATATAAATATGGATATTATCATTATAACATTTTATTGGGGGCTTTATATAATGCAGAAACTTGAAAACTTAAGTACTTTTGTAGGCAAGCACATGGCAATACTCGTATTGGCTGTTGCAGCACTCGCTCTATTCATCCCAACCTCAACAGCTTGGGTAAAGACATCTTGGATCATGCCACTTCTTATGATTATTATGTTTGGAATGGGACTTACTGTCACACCAAAAGATTTTGCAATTGTTTTCAAAAGACCCAAAGAAGTTATAATTGGATGTTTGGCACAGTTCTTGGTCATGCCTTTCTTAGCTTTTGCTCTAGGCAAAATCTTTGCACTTGAAACTGGATTGCTTGTTGGTGTTATTTTGGTTGGAACATGTCCTGGTGGTACAAGCAGCAATGTTATGACTTATTTAAGTAAAGGTGATGTTGCTCTTTCAGTTGGAATGACCTGTGTATCAACACTGCTGGCTCCATTTCTTACACCATTAATCACCTACTTCCTATTGAGAAGCACTGTTGATATAAACATGTTATCTATGTTCCTATCAATTGTTAAGGTTGTTTTGATTCCTATTGGACTTGGAATGATCATCAATCATTTTTTCTCAGAAACAACTCAGAAAGCAGTTAAGATACTTCCTTTGGTATCAGTTACAGCTATTGTTTTGATTGTTGCATCTGTTGTAAGTGCTAATTCACAGAAAATATTGACAACTGGCGCTATTGTATTCGCAGTTGTTATTCTACATAATTGTTTGGGATATGCCGTTGGATATGCAATTGGTAAGACTCTGAACATGGATCTGCCAAAGAGAAAGGCAGTTGCAATCGAAGTTGGAATGCAGAACTCAGGTTTGGCTACAGGCCTTGCAGGTTCAGCTTTCCCTAACCTTGCAATGGCAACAGTACCTGGTGCTATATTCAGTGTTTGGCACAATATATCAGGTGCCATTGTTGCCAACATCTTCGCTAACATGGAAGATAAAAAATTGAAAAATAATAATTTAGAACCTGCTGTTGAAACAGTATAATTTTAAATTACTTTAAAAAAAATGTTGCTCATATTTCACCAAGTTACTTGTCAATTCAATAACTTGGTGTTTTTTAATGCCTTTTAAATAAGAAGGACACCAGACTTGAAGTCCTTACTCTTCAAATCTGGTGACCTAATATATATTTATTATTATTGTCGCATTGTTATTTATCAAACTTATATCAGAAGGATATACAGAACTGTTAGTCAAACAAAGCCGTTGATAAATATCTCTCACCTGTATCAGGTAACAAAACAACAATGTTTTTTCCTTCCATTCCATCCTGCTTTGCAAGTTCTATTGCTGCACTTAGTGCTGCACCAGATGAAATTCCAACCAAGAAGCCCTCTACTTTGCCTAATTCAGCTGCAGTATTGAATGCATCTTCATCAGCTACAGTTAAAACAGAATCAATTATATCTTCATCAAGATTTGTTGGAATGAAGCCAGCTCCAATTCCCTGAATCTTGTGTGGTCCCTTAACACCTTTACTTATGAAAGGAGATCCAACAGGTTCAACTGCTACGATTTTAATTTCTTTGTCAATTTCTTTTAAATACTTACCAGTACCTGAAATGGTACCACCTGTTCCAACACCTGCTACAAAGTAATCGATATCACCATCAAGGTCATTCAATATTTCTTTTGCTGTGTGATCATAGTGTGATGCTGGGTTATTTGAGTTGTCGAATTGATGAGGAACAAAACTATTTTCAATCTCTGCTGCAATTTCTTCTGCTTTTGAATTTGCACCATTCATTCCCTTAGAAGCATCAGTCAGAACAATTTCAGCTCCATAAGCCTGAGTCAACTTAATTCTCTCTTTACTCATGGATGAAGGCATTGCAAGAATGGCCTTGTTACCATTAACGGCTGCCATCATAGCAATTGCTATACCGAAGTTACCACTTGTTCCTTCCACTATTGTTGTGTCTTTATTGATAAGACCTTCAGCTTGTGCTGCTTCAAAGATCTGCTTTGCAGCTCTATCCTTTACGGAACCAGATGGGTTGAAATACTCAACCTTTGCAAAAAGGTTTGCCTTCAAATCATTGTTGCTTTTAATTCTATGTAATTCAACTAAAGGTGTGTTTCCAACTAATTCATCAATTCTATTTACTTTCATCGTACTGTCCTTATATATTAATATTATTTAATTCCTATTATTGCTATAGGTATACTATATATATAGACATTAATTCTTACTAAGTCAATAGGAATAATAAATAAAAATCAAAAATTATTTACTTATAATACTTACATAAATACACTTCTAAATAAGTTATCCATAACAGTTATTTAATTCTATCTAACCAAAAGATTACCTGACAAGTAAATGCAATATAACAGAAGTAGACCAATTAGCATTTAATTATTTT
>JALNVT010000051.1 GCA_023231265.1 Sphaerochaetaceae bacterium | reverse complement strand
TGTTAATAATACTGAAGGAAAATCGAAAAAATTCTTAAACACATATAAATCAAGCAATAAATATCTTTATTTATGATAAAAACAAAATATCTTCAAATATCAACAATCATGATAGATAGCTGTTAATCATCGCATTCAAAAAAAGACTATTAATCTGGGATGTTTTACATATCCTTTTATGAGTACATAGTTTTAGCATCTAATGAACCTGTTGTTAAGAATAGATCCATGTATGTTGAAAACTGTATTAAAAAGTTTGCGCAAAAAAAATTGCCTACAATGTAAGCAATTTTAATGAAGCGAAAGACGGGACTTGAACCCGCGACATCCACCTTGGCAAGGTGGAGCTCTACCACTGAGCTACTTTCGCATTAATTTATTTTTTAAAAAAACAACAAAAAAAACAACTTAGAATGGAAATAAAAACTTCCGTTCCTTGTTTATGAGCTGCAAAGGGATTGAACCTTTGACCCACAGATTAAGAGTCTGTTGCTCTACCAGCTGAGCTAGCAGCCCAAGAAAAAGGGTGGATGAAGGGACTTGAACCCTCGACAATCTGAACCACAATCAGATGCTCTACCAACTGAACTACATCCACCAAGATTTACAATGTTCATTGAAGTAAAACCTCAATAAGCACCGCTTGCGTTGCTAAACATGCCATAAACAGGAACTTTTGTCAACAATAAAAATTGTATTTTTTACTGTTGTTTTTTTCTTGCTTTTTAAGCACAAAACTCACACAAAAAGTTTAGTACCGGTGATCGGACTTGAACCGATACAGGGTTACCCCCAATAGATTTTGAGTCTATCGTGTCTACCAATTTCACCACACCGGCGATACGTTCAGTAAATTAGCACAAGTAAAAGATTTGTTCAATATGAATTGAACAAATAATTCACTTTTTTGAAAAAACTATTGATTATGCTCTTTTTCCCACTCTAAATCGGCATCTGTGAGATCAGTATTTGGCAATTCATCATCACTTAAATCACTTTCATCAATATCATTGTCAAAAGTTTCTTCCTCTTCGGCTTCATCACTTCTTTCTTCAGAATTTTCAGCATTTTCATCATCATCATTATTTTCAACAGTAAAAGATGATTTTGGTTCCTGTTCGAACTCTTCTGGAATTAGTTTTGCTGCATCTTCATCGGTTATATTTTTTATTGATAGTCCTTTAGCAATTTCAATAAAAGATGCATTGATCTTAGCTACATACAGTTCAGTATTATCTTTTTCAAGATTGTTGATTATGTCTTCAATGATTTCCTTGTTGAAGAAAGAAGCTTCATTCCATTTTTTATTTATGGATGTTTTGAATAAATTAAGAGCTTCATCTATTTTACCATAGTGAAGTTTGACTTGAGCATAGTGAATATAGGGATCTGGGAAAGCAGGTTTTCTTTCCATCATCTCTGAATATAAAGCAGAAGCTTCTGACCATTTCTGTTGTGCAATGTATAACCATCCTCTGTTATCGAGAGCACCAGCGCTTGTCTTTTCTAAATCAACACCTTCATCGAGGACTGATTCTGCTTCATCAATTTTATCATCAAATAATAAATAGCAAGCAAGATTGATATAAAGACTCTTTTCCTTAAATCCATCTTCTCTAGCTTCTTGTAAAATTGCGATTGCCTCATCAATTTTGTCAATTCTTTCAAGAGCCATACTCTTTTGAACTTTTGCTTGATTTTTTAATGCTTTTTCTGCATTGGGATTATCAATGACTGAATCAAGAACCTTCATACTGAAAGAAGGGTCACCTCTTTGAGCTAGCACATTACCCATTGTAACCAAATATTTTGCATCCAGTTTTCCTGTGTTGTAAGCCTTTCTATAGCTTTCCCAAGCTTTATTTAGATTTTGCTTAGGGTCACCTTTTTTACTCATAATATTTTTATTACCTTGCATGAAATACAACAAAGCTCTATTGCTGTAAAAATCTAATCCAAGAATCAAAGCAATTATTATAACTCTGTAAGCAATAGCTATTGTAGGTAGCACTGCCACACCAACCATAAGAACTATGCTCAGTATTCCTAGAATTTTTCTTTTATTCATATTAACTCTCCATCTGTGTAAATCTATAATATAATACTAAGTATATCAAATTTAAAAAATGTAGCAACTGAAAAGCTCTAAAAGTTACATCAAGCTAAAAGAGTAAAAGGAATTGCGAGAATTTAACTCTTATATTTAAGCAAGATGTTTGAAATTAATAACTTAAAATAGTAGTATACGACTGTGAGAAAGAAAGATAAAAAACAATTTTACTATATAAAAGATAAAAGACTGCTCTTGCATGTTTGCTGTGGTCCATGCAGTACAACCTGCATTAACCGTTTGATTGATGAAGGTTTTAAAATAACTCTTTGGTTCAGTGATGATAATATATATCCAGAATCAGAAAACTTGAAGAGATATGAAAATTTATTGATTGTTGCAAAAGAACACAATTTGGAATGTCTATACAAACCTTATGACCACAAGTCATGGCTTGAAGCAGTAAAAGGCTATGAAAATGAAAAAGAAGGTGGAGCTAGATGTGGCCTATGTTTTGATTACAATTTAAAAACAGCTGAGCTTAAGGCCAAAGAGCTCAATATTCCTTACTTTGCAACAACCCTAACAGTAAGTCGTTATAAGAATAGTAAAAGACTGTTTGAAATTGGTGATAAGATGGATGGCTTTTTGGAATTTGATTTCAAAAAACGTGGTGGATATGACGAAAGTATCAGACTCAGCAAAGAATTGGGATTATATCGTCAACATTACTGTGGTTGTGAATTCTCATTAGCAGAGTCAAATGCTTACATTGCAAAGAAAAATACTGAAAAAAGTTAACTTTTGTATAGATAAAAAAAATAAATACTGTTAAAAAATGCTATTTTCTGTTACTATTGAGGTAATAGAGTATTATTATCTAAAATATTTGTCATAACATAAAATATTTTGATATACTAATTAAAACATACTGTTAAAAAAAAGGAGAGTCTTTAATAATGGATAAAGAAACTTTTTTAGAGATATTACCAGAATATCAAAAAGAAGCACCAGTCAATTTAGTACAAATTGCAAATCGCTTGGAATTAGGTATTTATAGTTCTTCAATGTTAAATCCTGCTATTTCAGGAAAGTTAATACGAATCAAAACAGAAGAATCAAAGAAATTTGATAAAGGATCTGGTTGGTATTTATTGATGAATAGAGACCGTCCTATCGGTGCTATTAAAGAATGTCTTGCCTATTTAATTGCAAAATTCGTTATTATGGACTTAGAAGGTTTTAATCTATTATCTGATAGTGTCAGATTTAGAACAAAATCAACATTGAACGACCCTATGGAAAGAGAAATCAATAAATTAGCATTGGAAATTTTATTACCTAATCAATTATTAATTGAAGCTATTGAAGAAGGTAAGTATATTCATGAATTGCCAGCTCTTTTCAAAGTTGATCCTAGTACATTGACAGCAAAATTGGGATATTCTGTATATCCAATTGATTTCTGGGTAAATGCTAGATCTTCTCATTAATTTTGAGATTTTATTAAAAATAAAATGCAGGTGAGCAAGACTCATTTGCATTTTGTCATTTTATAGGGGGAAGGGTAAGTGAAAAAGTTTGTTAAGTTCATAATGAGTAGATTGTTCTTATCAATAGTACTAATTGTTCTTCAACTGATTTTAGTTTTCACGCTTTATAACAGAGTAATCAATGATGCCTTTTGGGCACAATTAATGACATATTTATCTGTTGCACTTGTCCTTTGGGTTATCTATCATAAACAGGAACCAGAATATATTATTGGATGGATTGTCCTAATAATGATATTTCCTCTATATGGAGGAGTTTTCTATATCCTTGTTGGTAAGAAGCCATTAAGTTTTATAGGAAGGAAAAGAACACGAGTCTTTTTAGAAAATTATAAAAAAGGTCTTTTTAATGTTCCAGCATATCCCCTTGCTGCAACTATTGCATTAAAAGACTATGATAAAGACTTATCCAGACAGTCTCGCTACATATCAAATGTATCTTATTCTCCTGTTTGGGCCAATACAGAAGTAAGTTATTATTCAACTGGCGAAGACTTTCTCAAAGGCTTTTTAAAAGAACTAAAAAGAGCAAAGAAGTTTATTTTTATAGAATTCTTTGTACTTGCAAAAGGTGAGATGTGGTCACAGGTCCTTGAAATCCTTTTGGAAAAAGTTGAAGAAGGAGTCAAAATCAAGATTTTATATGATGATTTTGGTTCATTTGGTAGAATTCCAGGGAATTATGATAAAATTTTGCAATCAAAAGGAATTGAATCGAAGGCATTCAATGCAATAAAACCCCATTTAAATGTAAGAATGAATTACCGTGATCACCGAAAGATTTGTGTTATTGACGGAAATGTAGGATTTACTGGAGGCCTTAATCTAGCTGATGAATACATAAATCGATCAATACGATTTGGTCATTGGAAAGATACAGCCATAATGTTAAAAGGTGAAGCTGTTTGGAATTTAACAACCATGTTTCTTTCAATGTGGAATTTTGAAACAGGTGCAACTGAAAATATCACAAAATATAAACCAAGTGCTAAATACTTAACTGATGGATTTGTGCAACCATTTGGGGATAATCCATTAGATGAGATAGCTGTTGCAGAAACTGCATATTTACAGATTATCAATATGGCAAAGAAATATGTTTGGATAACAACTCCATATCTTATAATAAATAGAGCCATGCTTTCTGCATTATGCATTGCCGCTCAAAGTGGTGTTGATGTAAGAATAATCTGTCCTATGATTCCTGATAAGAGACAGGTTCATGAGGTATCACGATCTTATTATGCAAATTTAATTGAAGCTGGAGTAAAAGTGTATGAATATGCTCCAGGATTCATACATTCTAAAATGTTTGTTTCTGATGGAAAAGTTGCTATTATAGGAACAATAAATATGGACTACAGATCGTTTTATTTGCATTTTGAATGTGGTGTAGTTCTCTATGGATCTTCAGTTATTGCAAATATAAAACAAGATATAGAATCAACATTGCAAGTTAGTAAAAGAATTAGTTTGAAAGAAGCCAAAAATATTCAATTGTGGCGAAAAATTATGAGAATGATATTGCGCTTGTTCTCGCCTCTACTTTAAATCAGTGGTCAAATTACTATATATTGTATATATTGATAGAAACACTTGCCAAAAAGTGGCATCAAATACAGGAGATTCCCTATGGATAGTTTAGAAGATTTGATAGAAATTTTTACGAATACAACAGATAAAGATAAAATGAAGCACCTTTTTGATGAGTTATTCACAACAAAAGAACAGAGTGATTTTGCTCTTCGTTGGTCACTTATGAATGATTTATATCAAGGCATACCTCAAAGAGAAATTGCAGCTAATCATAAAATCAGTTTATGCAAAATAACTAGAGGTTCAAAAATTTTAAAGAACGAAGATTCCTACTGCAAAAAAATATTGTCTGACAGATATGATGACCATCTGCATTTATAGTTCATTAATACACGGTTATATAAATAAATTAGTTATAAATATTGAATAATTATGATATAACATAAATGATTAAAAAATGAGTATAAAACATTTATTTAAAATAAAGAAATAAACTGGAGCTACTGATGAAATGTTCATTTATATATGTTGACGCAGGAAAAGGTCACTATACCCCAGCAAAGGCTCTTTGTGATAGCTTCAATAAAAAAGGAAACGAAGGAACACTTGATAACATGATCTTGGTTCTTGGATCCAAATTTTTTAATAAAGTTGTAAAAGATTGGTGGAGGTTTTTCTTGCATCATCCACAATTAGAAAGAGTATCAAATTCAATAAATGATAATGAAATAAGTTATAAATTCCTTGAAATTGGTTCTAAATACCATCCTGCTGCACAGAGAGCTTTTAAAAAATGGTATTACAGAGTAAAACCAGATTGTATTTTATGCACAAATTATCTTGTTGCACCAATTTTAAACACAATCATAAAAGAAACTAAAATTAAGATTCCCGTATTCGCATATTCTGCAGATGTTTTTGATTGTCCTAACATTGGTGTGAGTAATGACTTAGATATATATTATCTACCATCACAACTCGGAATTGATAATTGTATTCGCCGTGGATTTGATCCAGATATTCTTCACATTTCGCCATTTCCTCTAAAGAGTGAGGTGGCTCAATATTCTGATCTTACAAAAGAGGAAGCAAAAAAAATTCTAAATTTAGACCTCAATAGACCAGTGATTATGCTGAATTTAGGTGGAGAAGGAATTGGCAGTACCGAGATACCAAGGGCAATGGTAAAAAAGAAGCTTGATTATCAAGTAATTGTATTGGGGAATTTGAGTCGAGAGACAAAACATAAATTTATAAAATTCAAGAAGGAGTTTCCAAACTTTACATTGATCACTCCAGGTTTTGTAGATAATGTAGGCGTCTATATAAAGGCGTGTGACGTTCAGATGGGAAAGACGGGTGCTAATTCATTACTTGAGTCAATGTACCTTAAAAGGCCATTTTTGATGTCTCAGTTGCTTTATACATCAAAAGCCTTCATTGACTTTATGAAAGATTATAAAATAGGGTGGGCTGAGAATAAAATTTCAAAACAGATAGCTATATTGCAGGATTATCTCTCATCTCAAGAAAAGCAAGATGAAATTGCGAATGTCATGAATAATCTTCCAATAAATTTTAGCAGTGATGATTTTGTAGATTTACTTTTAAAAGATTATGAAGAATATGATACAGAAGAAAAGCTTGTTAAGAAACGTGCTACAATAGCTGCCAAAAGGAAAAAGAGAATTTTATTTTTAAATAAGTAAGATTAATGCTATATTACCCAAAAACATCATGCATAATAAAAAAACTAAGGATCCAACTTCATTTCTGAATTTGGATCCTTAGTTTTAGGTAAGATTAATTATCTTCTACCATTTTTATTAGATTTTCCATAATGCTTTTTCTTTCTAGAATCTCTATCGTCATCTCTAGAATCTCTGCCATAAGGTTGAGATTCTTCATTACGTGATGGGCGATCAAAACGTTTTCTGTCGTCAAAAGATTTAGGAGTTCTGAAACTATCGTGACGATCTCTATCGTGACTGTCTCTGCCTCTTCCGCCTCTATCTCTATCACTTCTGTCACGACGATCTCTGTAGCTACTTCTTTCACGAGAGCCTCTACCGCCTCTATCGCGACTTCCGTATCCACCACGGTCTCCTCTATCTCTATAGTTACCGCCTCTAGATCTTCTACCACCGCCAGAGCCTTTATCTGATTTAGCTCTACAAACGATTGGTGCTGCACCTTCTTTACCTGTAGCATTGATTGTAACCATAATCTTTTCTGCAAGTTCTTCAGGAGCAGTTACAAATGAGAATTCATCTCTGACAGTTACATCATCAATTTCTCTATCATCTGCACCTACTGATTGTTTTAAATAATCAACAAGTTCACGAGGTCCAAGACCATCTTTTCTACCGCGAGCGATGAATAATCTAACATTACCGTCATCTCTTGGTGCTGGTCCTCTACCATCGCCATCTCTTTCTCTTCTACTAGATCCACCACCGATTGTTCGGTACTTTCGTGCATCCAACTGATTTTTGTAAAGATGGTCTAATACTGTTGCAAGAATTTCTGCATGGTCGCCTTTTTCAAGAAGTTCTGCAGCCATAGTATCGAAAGGATTGTTTGCAACAGGTGTTTCCACAAGTCCCAATAATTCTTTTTCAATTCTACTTTTCTTTATTGCAATAATATCATTCACAGTAGGAATTTCACCTCTTTGAATTTTAGTCTTAGCAATGCGTTCAATGTACTGTAGTTTTCTCTGTTCATTTCTTGTAACGAAAGTAATTGCAGTACCTTTTTTACCAGCACGACCTGTACGTCCAATTCTATGGATATAAGATTCTGGTTGCTGAGGTAAGGAAAGGTTAATAACATGAGTTAAGTCATTGATATCAATACCACGAGCGGCAACATCTGTTGCTACAACAATATTGATGATACGTCTTTTCATCTTATTAAGAATTTGTTCTCTCTGTTTTTGAGAGAGATCACCATGGAGAGGTTCAGCTTTATAACCCCTTTCCTGTAGTTTTCTACCAACTTCATCACATTGAATCTTGGTTTTACAGAAAATGATTGAATAGAAATCTTCTTGCATATCGATGAGTCTACAAAGTGCATCAAGTTTTTCATTTTCACGAAGTTCAAAATAGAATTGATCTGTTAAATCAGAAGTCATATCCTTATTTTTAATCTTGATAATTGTAGGATCTTTCATGAATTTAGAAGTCAAATTCATAATCTGTTTAGGCATTGTTGCTGAAAAACACAACATACGTTTGTCATCAGGTGTTTGAGACAATATATTTTCAATATCATCAATGAAACCCATATCAAGCATTTCGTCTGCTTCATCTAGAACAGCAACTTTTAAATTCATTAGCTTTAGGGATCCTCTTTTTAGATGATCCATAACACGACCAGGAGTTCCTACGACAATTTGAACGCCTCTTCTTAATTTCCTAAGCTGTAAATCCATTGATGCACCGCCATAAATGGCTGCAACGTCAATTCTTCTTGTTCCCGCAAATGATTCAATTTCTTCTGCTACCTGAATAGCTAATTCTCTAGTTGGTTCTAGAATAATAGCTTGAGTAGTTCCTGAGGAAGCATCCATAACTTCCATAATTGGTAATCCAAAAGCAGCAGTTTTACCTGTTCCTGTTTGTGCTTGTCCGATAACATCGGCTTTTTCTTTCAATAATAGTGGAATACATTGTTTCTGTATTTCTGACGGTATTTCAAAGCCCTTTTTCGCTAGGGCAGTTAGGGTCACGTCACTTAGACCCAGTTCTTCAAATTCTTTTAAATCTGGCATGTAGCTCCTGTGGGATATAATCGGTTACTCCATCGTGTCGCATAATGATTTTGTTAATTTTTTATAAGTAACTCTTTTCCCAAATGTACTTAACCATAAAAAAGAAAAAATTACAACTACACATTAGCACTGTTACCAACGATTAATAACTTTTTCTGCAAATCCAATAAGATTTTTTATGTTTAAAATTGTTCCATCATTCAATACAGCAGTTCCTGAAAAAGAACCAAAAGTTTGATTCTGATTACTTTTAATTATACCAATATTGAAGTCACTGCTCCTATTTATTAGCGGTGTAAAAACCAAATTTAAGCGATTATTTTTTGATTCAAAAATCCAATCCTTGTTTAAGAAATCCTTTGGGATAATGAAATTTACCTCTTCAAGTTTGTGAATCTTACCTCTATATATAATAGCATTTTCACTAGCTGGAGTTCTATCAGTAAAACCATATCCCAGATTGAACCCAAAATGTTCATTATCAAATAGGGCTGAACATGATGACCAATACCATGTATTTTTATAAGTCCATTTTCCTCTTCCCCAATCAAGAACAGCAAAGGTAGATAGAGGCTTGATTTGCTCTGTTTTATAACCTCGTGTTATGGTCCCTGCAACATCAAGACAATTAATTTTTTCATTTAGATAAAAAGCTGTTCTTTTTTCTTTCCAACTTGTTGCAATATTAAGAGATTCGTCATTTTCGCTCTGCTTTGTCAAAATAAGATTACCCGAAAGCCCCATACTTCCATCTGGAAGAATGAGATTGGGTGCTCCAAATATTAAATGGCGTATGTTATCCTTAACAATGAAACACATTCTTAAAGAAGGTGAAGTTTTGGAGACATAGCTGTTACCACCAGATGAAGCTGCCAGTTTGGTTGAACCTAATGGTAAGATAAATGTTTTTTCACATTGTACGAACTTTTTAAGTTTTAAGTCGATATATGAAATAGAAACTAGACTTATATATCCTAAATCGCTTATTGTGACAGCTATAGAGTACTGATCTACTTGGTTGGTGATTGCATAATAATCCCATTCTTTTATAGTAAGTTTTCCACCATTTATTTGCTTTCTATTGTATTGAAAATAAGGATGACGAGCCCAACCTTCATTTGTTAGGTGTCCATCTTTTCTGAGCAGTGGTATTTTCTTTGTAATTTCATTTTCCATAAATATCTCCAAAAATAGGATACTATTAATAAAATACTTTGTAAAACTTTATTTTAATTTAACTAAAACAAGACTGCCCTGAGGCAGTCTTGTGTATTCAACAATAGATGTTATTAATTTGTTTAAGTGTTGCTCATAATTTTATCAATAAATACTGATAAGAAGTTGTTTTCTAATTTATCAGATGACATGATTGCACTTTCTAAATCCTGTTGGTTATGAGTACCTGCATAGTAAGGATATACACTTTCAATGTATGAACCCATACCTGAATCATTATCTTCACTCTGTACATAAGCTACTATATAAGTAGAGCCACTTTTGATTGGTTCTACAGTAGTACCAACTTCAGTATCGAATAATAATTTCATTGTATCATCATCAGCTGCAGCAGTTGCTAGAGTACCAACTGTATCACTTGTTGAGAATGTACTCATGTATTGACTGTTACCAATATTTTCAGAAGTAGAAGTTACATCATTAACTGTTAAATTAGCAGCAGTTGCAGCAGCATCAAAATCATCAGCTACAGTTGCAGCAAACTTAGTTGCTTCATCATTTAGATATGCATCCATGATATCTGAATCATAGTTTGCAATATAATTTCTAACCATTGTTAGAGTATCTTCGCTTGTATAATCAGCAACCTGTGCAGCAGTGTTAACTCTGTAAAGAGCCCAACCGTTTTCAGTTTCATAAGGTCCTAAAACATCTCCAGCTTTTGCACTTAAGATGTCCATACTCTCATCAACATTTTTGAAGTTTGTTTTGATAGCATAATAAGGAATGCTGCCAAGTTCTCCACCTGCAGAAGCATAAGAATCCTTACTGGAATCAATAGCTACATCTTCAAAACTTGTTTCTTCATTGATTGAAGATAATGCAGCATTTGCTTCTTCTTCATCAGTTGTAGAAATAATTGAAAGATTTATTGTATTGAAAAGCTGAGCGTTTGTTAATGCATATTGAGCTGTCAATTCTTTAGGATAAGTTGATTGGTCAAATGTTACATATTTAAATGATCTTGTTGCATCAGCCATATCTCCAACGTATTTTGCTTCTTTAGAACTAGTAATTACAGAACCAACATCATTCAATACTGTTTGGTATGGAAGTTGTCTTGTAATTGTCTTTCTTATGGAAGCTTTTTGGTCAGCTGAAGTCTTATTGTATGCTTCAATATCGAAGTTACCATCTTCATCATTGTAATAACCACTATCGATTATTGCCTGATTTAAAGTATCTTCAGTAGTCATAAATCCAACTTTTTCAGCCATCTGAGTAATAGCAGTGTAAACTACAGTACTATTAAAAGCTTGACTCCAGATTTGATAAAGAGCCATATTGCTATCAGTATTGGCATCAGATTGATACTGAGAACCATAAAGTTGATACTGATCATAGAAATATGAATCTTGTGAATAAGCAATATCTTCACCATCGTAAGAACCAAATACTAATTCGTTAGAACTAGAGCCACCGACAATTGCTTCAATTGCTGGCGCTGCAACAAAGGACACAGCGATAAGTATCAGGATAACCATTCCGAAAATCCAACCGACACTTTTTTTCTTCTTTTTAGGTGAAATATCTTTCACATTCTTCTGTTTATCTGAAGGCATGTACAAAACCTCTTATGTAAATTTTTCATAGCACTATAAAAAAAATATAGCTTTAAAAAAATACCATTTACTAGGTTACATGTCAATCAATTTGTTAAAAGTTCGGTTATTAGGCATTATTATGAGCTATAAAGGTATATTTTATACGTAAAATCACTACATTATTCTTTCTTTTATCATTGGTTAACGGAATTTAAGTTAAATTTATATTTAAATACATAGAATCATTGAAACTTTTATATGGAATTTCCTTTAACAAAATGATACGCAATTGAGTCATTATAGATGTAAATAAAAATAATATTAAAACTTCAATAGTAGTGAATAAATTATTGACATTTTGATAAAAATGGTTAAAATATTAGGTATTGATAAATAAAATACAAGTTTTTAGTGGACTGAAATTAGAAAATAATAATTTAAGAAGAAAGAGTAATTAGATATAAATTCAATATCATACTTATGATGTATGCACTTTGGCTATAATTATAATTAATGAAGTGGCTTAAAATAACAGTAGAGTTAGCAGTAAATGGCAATATTTTTAAAATTATATATTTGCTGATAGCTAATTTTAGCTGTTTTGGTAAAGTCGAAAATCTTTTACATAATTAAAATCAAACCAAGTGCAAATTTTATAATTCAGCAATTACCTTTGTTTAAATATCCTTCCCATAATATATTTGAAGAGCATAGAGATATCACCTATTTATATAGATGATATTCAATTAAAAAACACATTCTGGTACTAATCCCAGACAATAAAAAAGGAGTTTCCATGTCAGAAAAAAAATATATACAATCAGTAGATCGTTCTTTTGATATAATAGAATTCATTTCAAAAAAAAGGGTGACCAAACTAAATGAAATATGTGAGGCTTTGCATCTCAAAGCCCCAACAGCTCATGCGTTGCTCCAAACATTGGAACATCGAGAGTACATACAGAGGGTTGGTAAGACTCAGTATTCTTTAGGCTTGAATGCTTTAAAATTGGGATTGCTCTACAGTTTTGCAGAAGAAACAAACCAGAGAATTCACTCTCTCTTGACTCAGATAGTTGATAAAGTAGATGAAACTGCTTACTTTGAATTTAAAATTGGAGAATATAATTATTTTTATGACACAGTCCTCTCATCACATCCATTGAGAGTTGTTCCAAATGAATCAAAATATAGAAAATCAGCACCAACATCAGCTGTAGCACAGATTTATTTGAGTGAAGATACGGAATTTAAATATAAGAAAGACCTGCACTCTGTAGAAGAGGGATTGAATTGTATGTCCATTCCTTACAGATCTAATGGAAAAATAACTGCAACAATAACATTATCAGGTCCTTCAAGTAGATTTACTGAAAGAAAAATGGAAGAAGCTTATCAAGTTTTTTTAGATACAATGGAAAAAATGCAATTAGAAGAACATATATAAAAGACAATATATAATTAACTCATGAGTC
>JALNVT010000050.1 GCA_023231265.1 Sphaerochaetaceae bacterium | reverse complement strand
GCCTACCAATCTTGATGGTAATTTGATATATTTCATTTAGGGCAACTCTCTTATGTTATGTTTGGTAACTACAACAATAGAGGTGTTGCCCTTTTTTTACAATCTTATTTATGAGATTATTTTACAGATGCTAATTCTAAATCACACAAGAAAAGTGATTGAGCCTAAAAAAGCTGCATTATATTTCAAATAAAGATTAATTTAGAATGTAATATTTTACAAATCAGGTGCCTTAAATGGCACCTGTCTTATAGGCAACATTAATAATATGAAAAAACTACAAAATGATGGTAACTTCCATCAAACATTGGCTCCAATGTTATTTCTTCTCCCAAATCTCTTAATATTTGGAATTTTTATCATATATCCTGCATTCATGGGATTGAGATTATCTTTCATGGACAGTGGTATATTCACAGGATCTTATTTTATAGGTTTGGATAATTTTAAAACACTGTTCCAAGATGAGGTCTACTGGATAACATTTAAGAACACCATTGTATATTCTGTATTCACGGTTCTCTTGATGATGGTTGTCTCATTGGTGTTGGCAATGCTACTGAGCAAGAGTGCTGTCAGATTTGAAAGTGGCTTCAGAGCTATTTTCTACATACCCGCTCTGATAAGTATGATAGCTGTTGGTATCTCCTGGAGATTCATCCTTGGTGATGAGATGGGAATTTTTAACTACATACTCTCCGTCTTCGATAAAGGGCCAGTTGGCTGGTTGACCAATCAAACATTGGCAATGGCAAATGTCATCATGGTATCTGTTTGGGCTCAAAGTGGTTATTACATGGTCATGTACATAGCAGGTCTGCAGGCAATTCCTGTTGAACTGTATGAAGCAGCTGAAATTGATGGTGCCAACAGATGGGATAAGTTCAAACGAATAACCATACCAATGTTGAGATCAACAATTTTAGTAGTTCTGGTTTTGGCTACCATTCAGTCATTTAAAGCATATGAGTTGATAATAACAATGACAAAGGGTGGTCCAGGTTATGCAACGAAATTTGTTGTACAGCAGGTTTACGAAGTTGCTTTCCTTGAAGATAGGCTAGGATATGCCTCTGCAATGTCAATCATGTTGATGCTGGTAATTGGCTTGTTCACAATAATTCAATTCAAAATTACAAAAAATGGAGATGGAAACGATAATGAGTAAACACAACAACAAAAAACAATTTACTGCACTGGTGATACTTTCCATCATAAGCATGTTTCCAATAATATGGGTCATTCTGTCATCTTTCAAAGAGCAGACTGAATTATTCAACTTTCCATTGACTCTGTTTCCTAAAAGTTGGACATTGGAGAACTACAGAAATGCACTGAGTCAAGGTAACTTTGTTCTGTATTTCAGCAATACAGCAATAGTTGCCGTTGTATCAACTGCAATTGCAGTTGCCATCAACATAATGGCAGGCTATGCTCTTGCAAAGTATAAATTTAAGGGCAGAGATGCAATTTTTTATACCATGATTGCAACATTGATGATTCCTCTTCAGGTAATCATGATTCCAATTTTCATACAGCTCAAGAATCTTGGAATGCTGAACAGTCTCTGGGGTATCATAATTCCACCAGCTGCAACTCCAACTGGAGTCTTTCTAGCACGTCAGTACATGGTAAATCTTCCAGATTCAATGATTGAATCTGCACGAATAGATGGTGCAAAAGAA
Source organism: Sphaerochaetaceae bacterium (assembly GCA_023231265.1). Taxonomy (GTDB): domain Bacteria; phylum Spirochaetota; class Spirochaetia; order Sphaerochaetales; family Sphaerochaetaceae; genus Pleomorphochaeta. Next base: position 11,551 of record JALNVT010000050.1, on the reverse strand, counting down.
TTCTTCATATTCAGGACCATAATTGTTCCACTATCAAAACCAATAATTGCAACAATAGCAATATTCTCATTTATGTGGCGTTGGAATGATTTCCTATGGCCATTGATTGTCATAACCGACAACAGAAAGCAGACAATTCAGCAGGCTCTTGCTAACTTTGTAGGACAGCTTCAGATAAACTGGTCTGATCTGCTTGCAATGACAACAATATCAATCATTCCAGTAATTTTGGTATTTTTGAAATTCCAGAAATATTTCATGAGTGGAATAACAAGTGGCGCTGTAAAGGGCTAGATACAAACAATAAACATTAATAAAAAGTTGGTTAAAGTGAAAAGATATTTAAAAAACATAGAAGACTATGAAATAAAAAACAACAGATATACATTCAGATGTTCAAGTGGTAATTTAATCATTCATATCATGAACTGTGAGACAGTACATGTTGAATACAGCTTCATTGACATTGAAGTTGATGAATTATCAAAAGAGGCAAGCAGCCTCATCTCTGAGTACAGCACAGAAGATAAATCTGTATTTACACAACTCAAGGATATGAGAGATTCTTATGAGATAACATGCAACAATTTGTTGATACAAGTTGATAAGAAAACTGCCATGATCTCCATCTACAAAAATAATGTACTGCTGCATGGTGGTGCAATTGGTGATGATGATACCGTAGTTCCTTCCTATCAACTGAGAGTTCTGAATGAAGGCAACAGCACAGCTGTTGGAAAATTCAATTTCAAACTTGACGATGATGATGAATTCTATGGAATGGGAGATAAAGGTGGACTCTTGAATAAAGCACATAGAGCTCTAAAGTTCTTCAACAAAGATTCCATGGGATATGATGCAGAAATTCATGATCCACTTTACAAATCCATTCCTTTCTTCATAAAGTTGAACAGATCTTTTGGAAGTCTCTGCGGTATTTTTATTGACTGTCCTGCAGTTGATTCAATGAATTTTGGAGTTGAGAGTCCTCTTTACTACAACATAAAAACCTTTGGTGGACCTTTCTCTTACTATTTTTTTGCAGGTGATGATTACTCTGAAGTTGTGAGCAATTATTTGAATGTTACTGGGAGACCTGCTTTTCCACCTCTATTCAGCTTTGGTTTTTTGGGCTCCAGCATGAATTACGTGGAGGAAGATGATGCAAAAGAGCGCATCGAGAAATACTTCAGGCAGACCGAAGAAAACAACATTCCATGTGAGGGAATGTATCTATCCTCTGGATATCTTAAACAGCCAGATGGAAAGCGCTATGCCTTCATATGGAACAAGAAGAAGTTCTCTGATCCCAAGAAATTTGTGAGTGATTTAAGAAATCGTGGGTACAGACTTGCTATGAATATAAAACCTGGAATACTGACAACTCATCCTTGGTATGAAGAGCTCAGCCGTAAGGGGTATTTTATAGAAGATAAGAACCACAGACCCTATACAGAATTTTATTGGGGAGGTGAGGCTTCATTCATAAATTTTGCAAATGAAGATGCTTTCAAATGGTGGAAGAATCAGCTCAAAGAGCAGTTATTGGACAACAACTGTGATGGCATTTGGAATGATAACAATGAATTTGAAATAGAAGATATTGAAGTTGATATGTATAAAATCAAATCAGTTCTTCCTATGATGATGTGTCGTGCATCCTATGAAGCATTTGAAGAGAGAGATAAAGACAATGGAGAGAACACACGAGCTTGGATAATGTCACGATCTGGTGCAAGTGGTATCCAAAGATATGCCAGAACCTGGAGTGGTGATAACTGCAGTGATTGGAAGACATTGAAATTCAATCAATATCAGAGCATTGGATTTGGTCTATCTGGAATTCCATTCTATGGTCATGATTTAGGAGGTTTTTATGGGAAAGTCCCATCCGAAGAGCTTCTTGTAAGAAGCTGTGAAAGTGCTGTACTTCAACCAAGATTTGTAATACATTCTTGGAGAGCTGATGGAAACCCAACAGAAGCTTGGACCTATAAAAACCAACTGCCAGCAATCCGAAATCTGGTGAACGAACATTACAGATTCATGCCATACATCTATACAGCTGCCTATGATGCAGTTGTAAATGCAAAGCAGATGGATAGATCTCTGTATCTTGAATTTTTAGATGATGCGAATCTAAGTGGTTCAGAAACAGACAGTATGTTTGGTGATAACATATTGAAGGCTCTTGTTGTGGAAGAATCTGTCAGACAGAGGTCAGTCTATCTACCGAAGGGCTGCAATTGGTATTATGGAATTGATAATTCATATCATGAAGGTGGTACATCTTTAAATATTGATGCAGAATTGGGTAAATTTAATTACTTTGTAAAAGAAGGTTCAGTTGTTCCAATGGTGAGTAAGGTCAAAAAACTCAAAACTGCAATTTATGAGAAGGTTGAACTGCATCTTTACAGAACTCATGGAAGAGATGAAAAAACATCAAAATATTTTGAAGACGATGGAAAAACAAAACTCTGTGAGAACAAATACAATCTATATACTTTTACAGTTACTGATAAAAGAGTTATTATATCTAAAGATAGAGATGGTATCAAAGGCAAAAATAGAGTATTTTCTTTGATTGATAATAATGGTATTGTTATCAAAAGCTTTGACCCTGATTCTCTTGACGAGAATGATACAATTACAATTGATTTATAGATTAAAAGGATTATATATATGAGTGAGATAGTTACAATTAAAGATGTTGCAAGATATGCAGGTGTTTCAACTGCAACTGTCACTCATACTCTAAATGGAAAACGCCCAGTCAAGGCCTCGACCAAGAAGAAAGTTCTTTCGGCAATTGAGGAGTTGAATTATGTGCCATCTTGGAATGCTTCAAAGCTTAAGTCAGGAACATCTGGTATTATTGGATGTCTTGCTGTTGATATAACAGAGCTCTTCACATCTCGACTTGTGAAAGGAATTGAATCAGCACTTGGAGACAACCAATATTCACTCTTATTTGTATCCGCTGTTGAATTTGATGGTGATTTAATAAGGGCCTACAATTCCTTGAAAGCTCATAACGTAGATGGTATCATTCTCTGTTATCACATTCCAAGTCATAAATCTCTATTGAAAAACATAGATGCATCAACACCAACTGTCTGTTTGAACATGACAATCAGGGGCTTTGAGTCAATTGTAATAGATAATGTGGCAGGAGGGGAGATGGCAGCAGAGCACTTCATTCAGAATGGAGTAAAAGATCCTGCAATCATATGCGGCCCATCTCACAGATATTCTGTAATCGATAGACTGGAAGGATTCAAATCTAAATTCAAAGCACATGGTATAGAAATAGACGGCAGTCATGAAATTTATGGTGAGTATGACAGTGAGAATGGCTTCAATTCTACTCTAAAACTGATGGAAAACGACAGCAGCATTGATGGGATATTCTGTGAGAATGATTATATAGCTGCCGGTTGTTTGAATGCTCTTAGAATGTTGAACATTCAGGTTCCTCAGCAGGTTGAGGTCATTGGCTTTGATAATCGTGATTTTTCTTCATTCTACAATCCAACAATAACAACATTTGAGATTCCTCTGCATGATATGGGAAAACTTGGAATGAAAAAACTGAAAGAGAAGATTGAAGAGAGTGAGGAAGTATCAGTCTCTAAAATTCAACTCACACCACAGTTGATAATCAGAGAGAGCACAAGAAAACAACTGAGTTAATTAATAATGATATACTTCTTATGGTGTATTGATATTATATGTATATCATATTTATATGTAAATAATTAGATATGATATAGTTTCACTAGAAATTGATTCTTTCAGAAAGCTCTGCAACAATACATATTTAGCCTTTGGGATGATAATTTTCACTCTACAAGTTCTTTGTTTGTGGGTAAAAATCTGTGTCCATTGCCAAAAAAATCTACATAAATCATTTGCCATTTATCATATCATCTGATATTCTAGTTTTATGAAAAATTTAATAATTGCACCCAGTATTCTTTCTTCAGATTTTTCAAACATTGTAGAAGAAGTTAAGACTGTGGAAAATTGTGGCCTAGAATGGTTGCACATAGATGTGATGGATGGAAGCTTTGTACCAAATATTACCTTTGGTCCAAAATTTGTAAATGATTTAAGACCTCATAGTGATTTATATTTTGATGCTCACCTAATGATCAACAATCCTGAGCAGTTCATTGATGCATTCAGTGATGCGGGATGTGATAGCATAACAATTCACAGTGAAGCTACAAATCACCTTCATCGTGCACTTCAGATGATAAAAAACAAAAACAAAGATTGTGGTGTTTCAATAAATCCTGCAACAAGTGTTGAGATGATAAGACCAGTTCTACCGATGGTAGATCAAGTGCTTGTCATGACAGTGAATCCAGGATTTGGTGGACAGTCTTTCATTGATCTTACGTTGGAGAAAATCAAACTTCTGAAAGAATTGAAAGAACAAAATGGTTACAAGTATAAAATAAATCTAGATGGTGGAATTAATTTGAGTACCATTGAAAAAGCTAGAGAGGCAGGTTGTGATGTTTGTGTTACAGGTTCTGCATTCTTTAAAGCTGAAAATAGAGAAGAATTTGTAAAAAGTATGCTAAAAATTGCAAATAACTCTTAGATTTTAATGCAATCGTAATTATTTTTGATAGATGTTAATAGACAACACGACGATTATTAGGAGATATACATGGCACGAAGTAGTAATGTTACAGCCGTTCTAGGGAATCCAACAGATAGCAAGCAAAAACGGGATGCTCTAGAGGCAACAAGAAGTCAATTAGATAAGCAATTTGGTAAGGGCTCTTTGATGAAGCTTGGTGATAAGAAAGCTCAATTTGATATAGAAAGTATATCTTCTGGATCTCTTTTGTTGGACGAAGCTCTTGGAATAGGTGGCTATCCCAAGGGAAGAATTGTTGAAATTTATGGTCCTGAATCAAGTGGTAAGACCACTTTAGCTCTTCATGCCATAGCAGAATCACAGAAGAAAGGTGGAATTGCTGCATTTATTGATGCAGAACATGCACTTGATCCAAGTTATGCTGCAGCCCTAGGCGTAAAAACTGATGAACTGTGGATAGCTCAACCTGATAATGGTGAACAAGCTCTTGAGATTGTAGAGAGACTTGTTCGTTCTGGTGCAATGGATATAATTGTAGTTGATTCAGTTGCAGCACTGACTCCTCAAGCAGAAATCGATGGTGATATGGGAGACTCTCATATGGGTCTTCAAGCAAGATTGATGAGTCAGGCTTTAAGAAAATTGACTGGTATTCTTGCAAAATCAAACACATTGATTGTCTTCATAAACCAAATAAGAATGAAGATAGGTGTTATGTTCGGAAATCCTGAGACAACAACTGGTGGTAATGCACTTAAATTCTATTCATCTGTAAGACTTGAAGTCAGAAAGATTGAAACTTTAAGCAAGGGTACGGATAATATTGTTGGTAACCGTGTTAGAGTTAAAGTTGTTAAAAATAAAGTGGCACCTCCATTCAAGAAAGTTGAGATGGACCTTATGTTCGGTAAGGGCATAAGCTATATTGGCTCTATTTTAGATGCCTCCATCAAATATGATTTGATTGAAAAAAGTGGTTCTTGGTACTCTTATAAAGACGAGAAGATTGGTCAGGGTAAGGACAATGCAACTCAATTCTTAACAAACAATCCGGATGTTGTAGAATATCTTGATGGTAAGTTGAGATCTATTATGTTCAAGCCTAAAGAAGATGAGGTTAAAGATGTAGATGCAAAAGAAAAAAAATAAAAAACATTTTTTTCCTTTTAAGGCAGATGAAAAATATCATCTGTCTATTTTTTTGCTATTTTTAGCTAGATTTTTAATAGCTACTTGAGGTATATTAAATATTTCATTTATAATACAATAATTAGAGAGGAATAAATGGCAGAAGAGCTCAACAGCGTAGAGGGATTTGAAAGCAGTGGACAAAAATTTAAAACACCAGCTTTTGAAGGACCTTTAGATTTGTTGCTGTTTTTAATTCAAAAATCAAAAATTAATATTTATGATATTCCCATAGCTCAAATTACTGAGCAATTTCTCGACTATTTGCATTCAAATAAAAATTCCCTTGATTTGAACAGTGTTTCTGATTTCTATAAGATGGCAGCAGATTTACTGTATATAAAATCAAGAATGCTTCTTCCTGTGGATATTGATTTTGATGAAGATTATGAAGATCCACGACAGGATCTTGTTGAAAGACTTCTTGAGTATCAGAAATTCAGGAGATATACTGATTTACTAGCATCAGGTGTTGGTCAGGGTGATCTTTTTATTGAACGTAAAAAATCTTCCTTCATGATTCCTTTTGAGGACCAAAAACTATTTGAAGATGTGAATGTTTTGAAATTACTGGAGACATATTCTCTGATAATGGCAAAGATCTCTCCAACAAAAATTTTCAATGTTTATGAGGAAGTGACTGTCAATGAAAAGCTGACCTTGATGAATGAACTGTTTGAAACAGTTGATGTCATTCGAATTGAAGATATAATAATTCATCTAGATCAACCTCTTCATATCATATGTTCCTTTATGGCAATACTTGAAGCCTGCAAGTTCAAAATGATAACAATTGAACAAGCGGTTCCTTTTGATTCTATAATCATCAGAAAACGTGATGAGAACTTCTCTATTGATGGTTCAAATGCTGATGAAATTGATGATATGTATGAAGAGTCAATCAAGAAAGGTCTTTATAAAGAAAAGGAAATTGCAGAGAATGCAGAGAATGCAGAGGTAGATAATTATTCGGTTAAAAATGAAAGAGAAGAAAAAGCTCTAAAAGAGAAAATAATAAAAGAAAAGCTTGAGAAGCCTGTTGAACCGCCTGTTGAACCTCCTGTTGAAGAAAAAGTTGAGATGTCAAAAGCAGATGAGGAAGAATCAAAAGAGACATCTGATGTTGAGGGTTTGAAGGATAACTTGATTGGACTTGGAGATTTTGAAGAGATAGAGCTTGGAGATGATGATTGATGGCTAAGAGAAAACCTAAAAAAAGAGTTGTTGAACAACAAGACAAAATACTACAAAAAGGTTATATTCTAAGTAAAGAAGCACGCATAATTGAATCTATATTGTTTTTAGAAAATGATAGTGTGAGTCGAGAGAAGTTATTGAGTATGTCTTTACTGGAAGAAAATGACCTTGATAGTGCTATTGAAGAATTAAAAGAACACTTCGATACATTTATGCATGGAATAAGTTTGTCTACCAAACACAATCGATACCAATTTTTACCTGCTGGAGATCTTCATGAAGATTTAAGAAATTGCTATGGTAAAAAAGTTGATAGAAGACTTTCAAGGGCGGCTCTAGAAACTTTATCAATTGTTGCATATAGTCAACCTATTACAAGACGCGAGATAGATAATATTAGAGGGGTTTCAAGCGATACAATTGTAAGATTGCTCAGAGAAAGGGAATATATAAAGGTGATTGGCAGAAAAGATGTACCAGGACATCCATGTTTGTATGGAACATCAAGAAAATTTCTGCTTGAATTTAATCTCAGAAGCATCAGTGAATTACCTCGTCTATCAGAAATAGATCAAGAACGTTTTGTAGATGATGAAGAAAACATGGATGAAGATATAAAAGAAGATTTTTAGGAGAACATACGGATTATGAAAATTGAATATCCAATTAGATTACAGGCTTATTTAGCAAAAAGTGGTTGTGGTAGTAGAAGAGGCTGTGAAAGCTTGATTACTGCTGGTAGAGTTAGAATTAACACCAAGAGAGTTACTGAATTAGGAACCAAAGTTAATAGAAATGATTTGGTACAGCTTGATGATATTGCAGTAGAACCAGTAGAGAAGACATATTACTACGCATTGAACAAACCAAAAGGTTACGTTTGCACAAACTTTGATCCAAACGAGAAACATTATGCTAGAGAGCTGATTACAATCAATGACTGGAATTTATTGTTCCATATCGGAAGACTTGATAAGGAATCAACAGGTTTGATCCTTTATACAAATGATGGTGATGTTGCAAATAAGATTATGCACCCATCTCATGAAATTGAAAAAGAATATTTGGTATCCTGTGATAAAGAGATACAAAGAGCAGATTTAGAAGAAGCTTTGAATGGTGTATATATTGATTTAAAAACTCCATATAGAATCAAAAGTTTCCAATTGATGACCAAAAAATGGACAAGAATTGTTTTAACTGAAGGTAAGAACCGTGAAATTAGAAAAATCTTGAGCTATTTTGGTTATGAAGTCAAACAGCTCTGCAGAGTAAGAATTGGTAATATTGAACTTGGTGAATTACAACCTGGTCAGTACAAACAGTTATCACCAAAAGATATACAAGATTTGATTGATGGTAAGAATTCTAAAACAAGTAAATCAATTTCTATTGGTAAATGGAGCAAATAATGATTGTAGCTATAGATGGACCCGCAGGAGTTGGAAAAAGTACAATTGCTAAATTAATTGCAGATGAACTTGGACTGTATTATATTAATTCAGGTTCCTTTTACAGAGCTGTAACATTTGCACACCTTGAAGAAGGTGGAGACCCATCAAATCAAGACGAAGTTTTAAAAACTGCAAAGAAATTGAAGCTAGAAATAATAGATTCAAAAGTTTGCATAGATGGTGTGGATGTTGAGGACAAACTTCATTCCCCAGAAATAGATAAATTTGTATCTCAGGTAAGTGTTGACCCTCGTTTGAGAGATCTGATCAACGTTATTTTGAGAGAAAATGCAAAAAAAATGGATATTATTGCTGAAGGACGTGATATTACAACTGTAGTGTTCCCGGATGCAAAATATAAGTTTTATTTCGACGCAAGCGCTGAAGTAAGGGCAAATAGAAGGATAAGTCAGCATCCTGATGGTCAATCATATGAATCTGTTTTAGAAGGAATTCAAAAAAGAGATAAAAATGATAGAGAAAAACCATTTGGAAGCTTAAAGATTGCAAATGATGCAAAAATAATTGACACTTCTTACTTGACCATTAAGCAAGTTTGTGAGAAAGTGGTAAGTGCTATAAAAACGCAAGAAATGCGATAATTACATAGAAATATTAGGATCAGGAGAAAGGCAAGTGGCTAACGAGATTGAAATGGAAGAAAAGAAAACCAAAATGCAGAAAATGCAGGAGGAGTATCTTAAGTCTCTTGATGGCATCGAAGACGGTCAGCTCGTGACCGGAACAATTGTTCAGGTAAATAACGAGTATGTTTTTGTTGACGTCGGTTACAAGAGTGAGGGTAAAATTCCTCGCACTGAGTTCACAGAAGAACCTCAATTAGGTGATGAAGTTAAAGTTGTCATCGTTAATAAAGAAGGTAAGGGTGGACAAATCGTCGTATCAAAGAAACGAGCAGATGTCAAAGAACGCACAGACGTTCTAAGAAAAGCAGCGGAAGAAAGAACCCCAATTGAAGGTACTTTCGTAAAGGTTATCAAGGGTGGTTTTGAAGTAGACCTTGGTGGTGAATATAGAGGATTCTGTCCTTTATCAAAGGCAGACGTTGTACGCGTTGAAGAGCCTGAATCATTACTAAAAATAACAGACTTCTTTATCATTGATAAATTCCATGCTGGAACAAAACTAAAAAGTGTTGTTTCTAGAAGAGAATACCTTGATATTAAAATTAAAGAAAACAAAGAAAGATTCTTCTCAACTGTTCAGATTGGTGATGTAGTTGAAGGTGTTGTTAAATCATTCACATCTTTCGGCGCATTCATCGACCTAGGTGGTTTTGACGGTCTACTACATATTAATGATATGAGTTGGGGTCATGTAACAAGACCTAAAGATTTTGTAAAGAAAGGACAAGTTGTTCAACTAAGATTGATCAACATTGACCCTGAATCTCAGAAAATCAACTTGAGTCTTAAGCACATGCAACAGGACCCTTGGACAACATTCGAATCTAGATATCATGTTGATGATGTTATCACAGCTCCTGTTACTAAAATTACAAGCTTTGGTGCTTTCATTGAAATTGAACCTGGAATTGAAGGTCTAGCTCACATTTCAGAATTATCATGGACTAAGAGAGTTAACAATCCTAAAGAATTACTTAAGATTGGTGATGTAGTTAATGCTAAGATTTTAGGTTACGACTTAGACAAGAAGAGAGTATCTTTAGGTCTTAAACAGTTAATGGAAAATCCTTGGGATACAATTGCAGAAAGATACCCAGTTGGTATGACACTAAACAAGCCTGTAGTAAAAATTACAGCTTCTGGTGCTTTTATTAACTTAGAAGAAGGTATTGATGGCTTCTTACACGTTGATGATATTTCTTGGACAAAGAAAATCAAAAACATGACTTCATTCACTAAAGAAGGCGAAAACATTGATGTTGTTGTAACTCGTGTTGAACCAGAAAATAGAAGAATTAGATTAAGTGTTAAACAACTTGAAGGCAACCCATGGCAGACTCTTCGTCATGACTATCCAAAATACAGCAAGATCTCTGGAACAGTTTCTAACGTAACTGACTTCGGTGTATTTGTTAAAGTTATGGACGGTATTGAAGGTTTAATTAGTAAATATAACTTAATTGGACCAGATGAAGACTTCACAGACGAAGTACTTAAAAAGTTCAACGTAGGTGATGAAATCACTGCAATGGTTATTGAATGCAATCCTAGCACTCAAAAACTTTCTCTTTCAATAAAGGAAATGATTAAACGTTCACAACAATCAGAAATTGCTAAGTATATTCAAGGTAACGACGATGAAGGTGATACATTTACTTTTGCTGACTTAATGCGTTCAAAAGACGATAAGTAAGCTGTAAGGTATTCAGTGCAGGCGGCCTAGGTCGCCTGTTTATCGTTTATATCTAGGAGAAATTTAGATGAGTAAGAAAACTGAAATTGAAGAAGCACAATCCATTGAGATTGAAAGTAAACTTTCTAGCTTTTTAGCTAGAAACACTAAAGCTTTAGTTGGACTTGTTGTTGCTGTTGTAGCAGTTATTATTATTTTAATTGTTGTTAATACTGTTAATAATAAGACTGCAAATGAAAAATTCACTGAATTATCAAATGTTCAGACAGAATATAGCACTGCTATTACTGCAGATAGTACAGCTGATGATTATCAAGCTAATATTGATGCTGCTGTTGAAAAACTTGTAGCATTAGAAGATGTTTCAGGTTATGTAGGTGATAAAGCTACATATCTAGTTGCAACAAATTCTTTTAATAATAAAGATTATGCAGCAGCTTTGGAAGATTTTTTAAGAATTTCTGAAGAAGCAAAAGGTACATATTTAGGTTCCTTATCATTGAGCAATGCTATTGCTTGTGAGGAAGAATTAGGCGATGATGCAAAAGTTATTGAATTATGCCAATCTTTATTAGATACATATGGTAATGATGCAGCTGAATCTCCTAGAACTATGTTTACTTTAGCTCGAACTTATGAGAGCCAAGGCGAAGCAAAGTTGGCTCAATCACAGTTCCAGCAGCTAGCTGATCAGTTCCCAAGTTCTGAATATGGTAAACTAGCATTAAATAGTTTATTAAAATATTAGGGAAAT
>JALNVT010000049.1 GCA_023231265.1 Sphaerochaetaceae bacterium | reverse complement strand
TCTTAAATCTCAGCTTGAACTTGGATTCATATTCAACAACTCAAAGATTTCTTATTACATAAAAGATACAAATTTCCGATTCAGAAGAGTCAATAAGACTTTCTTGAGGCAGAATGATGTCACGGAAGAAGAAATAATAGGAAAGACATCAGAGGAAATTTTTGAAGAAAAACAAAAAGGTAGTATGGTCTCTTTCCCATCACAGGAGAGAGATATTGTAAAGACAAAGAAACCTTTCTACATGTCTCAATATTTGATTGATACTTCGGGAAAGAAGAGATATTTCTCTTTATCTGAGTCTCCATTGCTTGATGATGATGGTTCTGTAATAGGCATTGTTGGAGCAGTTGAAGATATAACAGTTGCTGTTGAAAGGCATCTTAGATTGGTCGAGAGATATCAGAATGTTATGAAAGTTATATCAGATGATAACTTCCAACTGTTCATGAAGATTGATATCGATACAGGAATAATTGAAGAATATAAAGCGGTTGATTCAACTCATAATTATGAGAACTCTCAGTATAATGAAGATTTCATAAACGCGGTTTCTAAGATTTTTGTTTATGATAATGATAAGAAGAATTTCTTAGAGACATTCTCCTTCAGAAATTTAAAAGCTTCCTTCTCTCCTGAGGGAAGATTCTCTAGAGAATATACATACTCACGCATCAAAGGAAAATTGGGTGTTGCAACAGTTGATGGCTCATACAGTGTTAACCCATCAAATAATCATAAAGAGCTGTTCATATATGCCTTTGATATCACAACTAAATCTCATTTGAATGAATTGATAGCAAGTATCACTCAGACAGGTTATGACTTCATTGTTAAAGCCAATCTGCAGGTCGATAGATGTGAGTTTGTTGTATATGATAAAGATATCTATGATATTCCTAAGGATGAGAACTTCACAGTAAGTAAATTCTTGGATCTATGCTTTGAGAAAGCATTGGCACCTATTCTATCAGCTGAAGAGGCCATTGAATCTGCTAAAGAATGTCTTATGAGTAAAGATGAATTCTCATTCACAACAGATACCATTGATGGCAGACGTAAGAGCATTGTGGTAAGACCTCTCAACAGAGAGCGAGATACTTACCTCATTATTCAAACAGATATCACCGACATAACAATGAAAGACAGTGAGCTTCAGAAGAAACTGAAGCAATCTATAATTGATTCTGAGAGAGCTAACAACATCAAGTCTGATTTCTTAGCTAGGATGAGTCATGATATGAGAACTCCTCTCAATGGAATAATGGGATTGGCTGACTTTGGTGTTGCTGAAGCTGAAAATCCTGAAATTGAAGAGTATTTCAGAAAGATAAAGATGAGCAGCAACTATCTTCTCACTCTTTTGAACGATGTTCTTGATATGCAGAGTATAGAGAGGGGAAAGATCAGAATATTCCCTAAGGCCATATCCATCAAGAAAACAATCAAAGAAGTTGAGACAATAGTCATTCCAAGAGCCAAAGAGAAAGATATAACACTCAACATTGTATATCCGGATAACACTCCTAAATATATAAACAATGATCCTGTTAGAATAAGTCAAGTTCTGGTAAATATATTGAGCAATGCGATTAAGTACACACCAAATGGTGGTACAGTCAATTTCTTCAATGAATTGATCGACTATGATCAGTCCACATACAAGATTGTGATACAGGATAATGGTGTTGGAATGAGCAAGAAGTTCCAAGAGAGAATGTTTGATAGCTTCACAACAGAAACAAATGTTCTCTCACCAATTGAAGGTGGAACAGGTCTTGGTCTTGCAATATCAAATAGCATAGTCAGATTGATGGGTGGTCACATTGAATGCAAGAGTGAGTTAGGAGTTGGAACAACCTTCACCATATTCCTCCCAATTGATCCAATCAGTGCCAAGAGATATAAAGAGATGAATGAGAGCCAGGAGCAGGTTGATTTCACCAAGATGAAGAAGAAGAAAGTTCTTATATGTGAGGATAATGCCATAAACATAATGATCTTGAAAAAGATTTTGGAAGACAAAGGACTCATTGTAGATACAGCAGCTAATGGTGAGATAGGAGCTAAAAAGGTCAAGGAAAATAAATATGACTTCATATTTATGGATATAAAGATGCCAGTGATGGATGGTCTTACTGCAGCCAAAGAGATTCGTACTTTCAATACTGAAGTTCCAATAATCGCTCTCAGTGCAAATGCATATAAAGAGGATGTTGAAAAATCAATTGAATCTGGAATGAATGCTCATCTATCAAAGCCAATAGATAGAAATGATCTGTTCAAGACTCTTTCAAAGTATTTGCCTAAATAAACATGTTTCTTGTTTACACTTCACTGCCGTATACTGTAACATCCATTTGAATAAAATTATAATTCAAATGGATGTCACATGAAAAAAATTCAAATAAATATATTGGCAATTTTAGCCTGCTTGCTGTGGGCTTCTGCATTTGCCGCTGGTAAGTACAGTCTGCTTTACCTTCCTCCAATTACATTGGCAGGAATAAGACTTCTTATTGCAGCTCTGATGCTTGCTTTTTTTGCCAAAAAAGAAGAGCTGAAGAAATTGCTTCCTTATTGGCCTTTCCTTATTGGATACTCAGTTCTCAAGGTAGCAATTCCCTTCATAGCTTTCAATCTAGGACTTGTACGAGTTACAGGATCTCTTGGTGCCATGATAGTTGGATCAAGTCCTGCAATATCCATAATCATGGCTGTTGCTTTCATAAAAACGGAACACTTCAACAGAGAGAAGATAATATCAATGATTCTTGGAATGATTGCAATAATAATGCTCTCTCTGAGCAAGAGCAGTGATGGAACAAATCAAATATTGGGTGTGATTTTTCTGCTTGTTAACTGTGTATGTGGAGCTTTTGGTGACATCTACATAAAAAAGAAAACAGACATAAAGTTCAGTGTTTCTCTGAACTTCCTTCAGGTTTTGGTTGGAGCTCTTTTTGTAATTGCAACTGGCTTTATAACCGAAGGTGTGTCGTTGAGCTCTGTTGCATGGAATGCAAAAGTTATTTTCGATATTATCTATCTTGCATTCATAACAGCCTGTGCAACGACAATATGGCTCAAATTGGTACAGGAACCAACCGTTGAGATATCTGTTATAGCAATATGGAAGCTCCTCATACCATCAGTTGGAGCTCTTCTGAGTTGGATTTTGACACCAGGAGACAAACCTACATTGGTATCTGTTATATCGCTGATGATGATTCTTGTTTCAATATTTATTGCCACAAGCCGAAATGCATCAAAGAAAATCAAACTGAAGATGGCTTGAGTGAATTATCATCTGATGCTTTTTGATAAATCGTAGATATCGCGTCTTCTGCTTTTTAAAATAGGAAGCTGCTCTCTGATTTCTTCAACTTTTTTTAAATCAATTGTGGAGTATATGATCTGCTCTTTTTCATCTGCCTTGCTTATAACATCTCCCCATGGGGATGTTATTATGGAAGACCCATATGAGTGATACGATGAGCTCATGTCTCTAGCAGAAGATGTTCCAATGTAATAGGCTTGATTGTCCAGAGCTCTTGCTCTGAATAACAGCTGCCAGTGTGCAGGCCCTGTTGTCATATTGAATGCAGCAGGTACAAAAACAGCCACTGCGCCATCGAGAGCCATGAGACGGGATAACTCTGTGAATCTTATATCAAAACAGATCATGAGCCCAAATCTACCAAACTCTGTATCAAAACAGGTGACTTCATTTCCTGCGCTCAATGTATCGCTCTCTTTGAAGTACTGTCCGTTTTTTATATCGATATCAAAGAGATGCATCTTTCTGTGTTTGGCAATTTGAGAGCCATCACGATCAAAAACATAGCTTGTGTTGTATGTTCTATCATCATCTCTTTCGGCAATGGAGCCAGCTATCAAGTAGATGTGATTTGCTTTTGCTGAATCTGATAAGATTTTCCACGTGCTGCCACCATCTTCTTCTGCATATATTGGAAACTGCTGTGTTTCATATGGACAGGAGAACATCTCAGGAAGCATTATCAAATCAGCACCATTTTTTGCTGCATCTTCAATATAACCAACAGCTCTGTTTATATTCTTGTTTTTATCTGAAACAACCTTCATCTGAATCTGTGCAATTTTCATATTTCATGCTTCCTTTTCTATAAATTAATTCTCGTGTTTTTGAATGAACTTCAAACTAACAGTAAAAGTCTATTATATTTATGTGTTTTATTCCATTTCAATCCATATCCAATTCATTCATTGTTTGAATATATTTGGTATGGTTATATTTTATTTTGGCCAATGGTGATATTAACTTCTTGGCTATAAGCTTTTATAGATACAACTGCAAAACTTTGAAAATTATAGAAGTTCTATAGCATCTCACTTAAAAAAAGTATAAAAAAACTGTGGTGTTCAAACCACAGTCTATAGATCAATTGCTCAATAAAAGTTATGCAAACAGGATAACCAGTTTTGTAGCCAGTACTATAGCTACGAGTGCAATTGGATATGTTGTTGCATATGCTGATGCAACTTCATCTGTACCTGCTGTCTGAATGAGTGTTCCTAAAGCAGGGGTGCTTGTCATACCACCTGTGATTGATCCCAAGTTGTTGAAGACCTCAAGATGGAATACATATTTAGCAATTAAGAATCCAGCTATCATAGGAACAAGTGTGAGTATGGCACCATATATGAAGTATGATAATTTAACATTTCCTATGAAGTTGACACCACCAGGAACTCCACAACCAATCAAGAACAGAACAAGTCCAAGTTCACGGAATGAGTTCAATGTCTCTTTTTTCATGCGGCAGTCGATTGGGCCAATGTGCTGGTAGTGACCAATGATGAGTCCCGAAATCAAAGTACCACCGGATCTTCCCAATGAGAAGTTGATACCAGGTATTTTGATGCTTCCTATCAAACAACCAACGCTGATAGCTAAAAAGAAAGGGAAGAAGGTCAGAGGATCCAATTTCTTCAATGCACGTTTTGGAGAGGGAATTGTGATTGTGCTTGCTGCAATGAACTTCTCTCTCTCTTCAGGAATGTTGACCTTAAGAATTTTAGGAATGATCTGAACAAACAAAACAACCCCTAGAATACCAAAGATATAAGCAATACCATAACCTGCAACCAACTGATCTGGATCTCTTAGAGCACCTGTAGCAGATACTGTTCCAGCAATTTGAGCTGCAGCTTCTTTAGCAGAAGCAAGACCAGGTGTACTTGTTAGACCACCTGTCATCAATCCAATTACCATCTCAGGAGACAAGTTTTTGTCTATGTGAAGAAATATGATTGATGTGATTGTTCCGATTAGAATTATGATTATACCATTGCAGATATAAGCAAGGGAACTTTTGTTCATTGTTCTGAAGAACTTAGGACCTGCTATCAAACCAATTGAAGTTACAAACAGTGAGGTTCCTATGCCAGAAACCATGCTGTAATTTGCCTTTAGAGCCGGGCTATAAAGAACAATAGTCTGATCTCCAATGCGGAACTCAGGGATATAACTGACTATGATTCCCCAAATAAGAGCAACAAGAAGGACTCCTGCTGTTCCAAGTGAAATTCCTTTGATATGTACTCCACCAATTACATAACCCAATGCACCGATTGTAAAAATTATGAAGTAAATAGAAAGAGCTGAATTTGTTATACTTGCAAGATATGCTGCCATAACTGTGTAAACCTCAATTTGCTAATTGTCTTTCTGATGATGTGAAAATATTTAAAAATACATCATCTGCAACTTAAAAGAACGACATTTAATGATCTAAATGTTATTCAGATTATTAAAAGATTAAACCTACCTTTTTGAATGCATTTTAAAACTTTTGAATTTTAAAATATTTAAACTATATACAAAAAGATACTTTATCTTATTTTTTGTAAAGTATCTTATGTGTAGTAAAAAACTCTTATGTAGCAACAACTTACTTTTGAAAGTAATGATGATAAACTGCGTAAAAGCTTGTTCTGATACTACAACAATAATTATAATGAGTAAAGTAAGAATATGGTGTTATTAAGGTTACTAACAGTTAGTAAATTCCTGAATTTGAGTAAAATTTATTGCAAAATAGTTACAAATAAATAAATAAATGGATATGAATTTATCGATTTAAGGATATTTTGCATCTTTTTGATGAGTATGAAATTAAAATATATTTTTATCTATTAATTTGTATCGATATAAATTTATGTAAAATAAAATGCATATTTTATTTTTTGGCAAATACAAAAGGCCATTGATTTTTGATCAACGGCCCTTCTTAATTTATATGTTTTGTATCATATTACTCTACATTTCTAACTGATATCTGTTCAGGTGGAAGTTTTTTAACTGCAAATATCAAGAATATTCCTGTTATCACAGCGGAAGAGAGATCTGAAATAGGGAATGACAACCAGATACCAGAAGCACCCAACAGACCTGAAAGTAAGAACATCAGTGGAACCAATAATATGAACTGTCTCAATAGACCCAATATAATTGATGGAACTCCACGGCCAACAGCTTGATAATAAGTTGCACCAAGTGATTGTATTCCAACAAAAAGCAGTGCAGCACTGTATATTCTCAAAGCAGGGACAGCTGTTGAGATCAAAATTGGATCATCACCAAACATTGAAATCAGTTGATGTGGGAAGAGCTGAAGTAAGACCTCACCAAGAAGTCCCAGCAGCAGTGCCCATTTTATTGATATTTTCAAAGCTTCTTTGATTCTTTCTGTCTTACCTGCACCAAAGTTGTAACCAATTATAGGTTGAACACCCTGGTTCAAACCGTATATAGGAAGAACAAACAATGTTCCAAGTCTGTTTATAACTCCGTAGGATGCAATAGCTACATCACCACTGAAAGCACCAAGAAGATTGTTTGCAACAAGTGCAATGGCACTTGTTCCAAGCTGTCTTACAAAAGTTGCTGTTCCAAGAACTATGGTCTTGCTGACCAGAGCTGCTCTCAATTTGAAGTGTCTTCTGTGAAGTTCTAAAGCATAATGACGTTTTATGAAGAAGTAATTAAGAAGATAGATGCAGTTCAAAAATTGTCCGATTATGGTTGCATAAGCAGCTCCTTTGATTCCCAGATGCAAACCAAATATAAATATTGGATCAAGTATTATGTTTGTTATAGTACCAAGAAGCATGCTTTTCATAGCAGTTTTTGCATCACCAGTAGCTCTTGTTAGATTGTTTCCAACCATAGCAAATGATAAGAAGGGAAGACCACATAGAATGATTTTTGCATACTCTCTTGCCATTGGAAGAGATGCCTCTGATGCCCCAAGTGCCATCAATATGGGATCGATGAATGAAAGAGATATTATCATTATCAAGACTGCAACAATCATGGCAATTGTGATGCCACCTGCAGCTGCGTTTGATGCTGCTTCATTATCTTTCTTTCCAAGTTCAATTGAAGATATGGATGCAGCTCCAACACCAAACATAAGTGCAAAAGCTCCTATAATCATCTGAAGAGGAAATACTATTGAAAGAGAGGAGATGGCAAGTGTGCCAACACCACGTCCTACGAAAATTGTATCAATGAGGTTGTACAATGCATTGCTGAGCATTGCAATTAACGCCGGAACTGAAAGTCTCAACAGAAGACTTTTCATGTCGTCTGTTCCAAGGAAATCTCTATCTTTAATTTTTGCCATTATTCTTTGCCTCTAATTTTTCCAATATATTGCTTGCATTCAATACTGATTGCTCAAGAAGGATGATGTCCTCTTTATCCAGCGTGTTTATTTTTTCTGTTGTTGTAGCCCTGAATTTTGCTTTGAGCTTGATGGCCAGCTGATTACCTTTTTCTGTTAGAATCAGTTTTGTCTTTCGCTTGTCTGTGATATCTGCAGCTCGATTTATCAAACCATAGTTTTCCAACGTTGAAATAGCGCCACTCATTGTACTCTTCTTGACATTGGCGTGCATCCCAAGATCGCCCATGCAACGAGTTGGATGATGAAATATTTCTAAGATGAGCATGCACTGAGTTTTGGAGAGGGTCAAATCATCCTCTTCATAATGCATGTCACCAAATATCAAATTTGATAGCTTTGGTATCAAACATCTTGCGGTTTTAAAAAAGTCATATGTTTCCATTGAAACTCCAAAAATTTAAATGTAATCTGATTGTATAAATTGATAACAGTCTTGTTGATTAGTTCGATAATGAACTAATTAATAGTACATAAATGAACTAAATTTGTCAACATTAAAAATTCATAATGATGGTCTGAGTATTGAACAATGGTGGTCTAATGAGTAATGTTGAATTACATGAGTTGAAGGAATTATCAAAGGGAGTTCTATGGAAAATAAAGCTGATTTAACAAAAGGGTCCATTCTAAAATTGATCAAAGAAATATCTATTCCTGCAAGTACTGGGCTCATTTTCACGACTCTGTACAATGCGGTTGATACATATTTTGCTGGTCAAAAAGTTGGAACTGCCGCTCTAGCTGGAATAACACTTTCTTTTCCAATATATTTCATTGTAATGGCAATAAGCAATGGACTTGGTTCAGGAACCACATCTCTGCTATCTATCGCACGTGGTAAGAAAGATGATGATAAGTATCACAATCTAATATTCAACGCTTTTATGATAGCATTGATTGCAACAGCTGCAATTATAATTTTTGGTCCGCTGGTCATAGAACCTCTGATGAGATTTGCAGGTGGTGAGGGAGAGGTTCTAAAAGAGGGCAGCTCTTATCTGCTGATAACATTCTATGGTTCAGGTTTCTTCATTTTGAACAGCATCCTCAATGGAATATTGAGTTCTCAGGGAGATACAAAGAGTTATCGTAATTTCCTGATCATAGGATTCTTCTTGAATTTATTTTTAGATCCACTGTTCATCATGGGATGGTTTGGCCTACCTCAGATGGGCTCTAGAGGTGTTGCTCTCTCTACTGTCATGATAATGGCAGTTGGTACTGTATTTCTTTCTAGATGTGTTATTAAATCTCCTGTATTTCAACTTAATGTACTCAAAAAGCAAAGAAGAAAGAAAGAGAATGTTTTGGAGATATTATCTCAGAGCATTCCTGCTACATTGAATACTGCAACAACTGCAATAGGTGTATTTGTAATAAACTACTGGATCATGAAATTATCAAGTGGAGCTGCTGTAATAGCAGCTTATGGTGCTGCCATGAGAATTGAGCAGTTCATCTTGATTCCAACATTTGGTCTCAATACCGCAGCTGTCACACTGATAGGTCAGAACTATGGTGCCTCTGATTATGATAGAGTGAGAGAGAGCAAAACAAAGATAATGAGAATCGGTATGATAATGATCTGCTCTCTATCTTTGATCATCTATCCATTTGCAGGAAAGTTGATTGGAATATTCAACAGCGACCCTGAAGTCATAAGAGAGGGAATAAGATATCTGAGGATTGCTCTTCTTGCAGAACCTACATATATAATAATGGGACTTCTAACAAGCATGTTGGCAGGAATCAAAAAACCTCATTATGCTGTTGGCCTTGGTCTTTACAGACAGTTGATAATGCCTTACATACTGATATCCTTTTTGGTAAGTTCCTTTCATATGGATATAGCTGCAGTTTGGTGGAGCATTTTTGCTGTAAACTGGAGTGGTGCTATTTTTACAATCTTCTACACCAACAGGGTATTTAAAAAAGTTTTGGTATAATTTTGGTGTGAAAAACCAAGCAATTTATAATAGATGTCTCAAACTCCCATTTAAAGGGTAGACATTTTATCAAAATATAAATATTTTTAAGTATAAATTTAATTCCTATTAATCCTCTAGTTTAATAGGAATAAGGGGACAATTAAAATGATGATTTCAACAAAAGGTCGCTACGCTTTAAGAATAATGATAGATTTAGCTCAGAACACAGGAAATGGTTTTATTTCTTTAAAATTGGTATCTGAAAGACAGGAGATATCCTTAAAATATCTTGAGGCTATCATCGGTATTTTAAATCGAGCCGATTTTGTTTCGAGCATGCGAGGAAAAAGTGGTGGTTACAAACTATCACGAGAACCAGCAACTTATACAGTTGGCTCAATTCTGAGATTGACAGAGGGAGGCCTTGTGCCTGTTAACTGTCCAAACTGCAGAACTGAATCAGCTTGCAGTCGTGGGGCTGAATGCTTATCTTTCCCTCTTTGGCACAATCTTGATGTGATGGTCAATGACTATTTAGATGGCATAACTCTTCAGGATATTCTTGATGGCAAATACGGTGGTAAAGAAGTTAAAATCAGTTTCGTATAGAAAACGAAAATAGGTATTTATAATATTAGCTAATCCTTTAAAAAGCACTTGAAAGGGGTTAGCTATAATTTTATGATGAGGTAAATATATATACTGTTAAATTGTTACTGAATTGACAATAATACAGGAGGAAATAAATGGTAGATGTTGAGAAGGCTTCAAAAGCTATTGAAATGTTTTTAGAAGCAATTGGTGAAGATCCCAATAGAGAAGGTATAAAAGAAACTCCAATGAGAGTTGCAAAAATGTACGAAGAATTGACAGCTGGAAATGATATTGATCCTGCGATTCATCTCAATAAAGTCTTTACCGTTAAAGACAGCGAGGTTGTTATTGTTAAAGACATAGAATTCTTCTCTCTATGTGAGCATCACCTATTACCATTCTTTGGTAAGGTCCATATTGCATATTTACCATCTGATAAAGTTGTGGGACTCAGCAAACTTGCTAGAACTGTTGAGGTATTTGCAAGAAGACTTCAACTGCAGGAGCAGATGACAAGCCAAATTGCAGAGAGCATCTATAGCATTCTATCTCCATTGGGAGTTATGGTTGTAGCAGAAGCAGAGCACACATGCATGACCATGAGAGGAATCAAAAAGGTAGGTTCTAAAACCATAACTTATTCCACTCGTGGTAAATTTAAAGACGACAGTCTGCTTCAGAAGAATGTTTTGGATCTCATTAGATGTTAGAACGTTCAAATTTAATTTTGGAAAATGAAAAGTTCAAGAAGGCATACTCCATCATAATTGAAGCAGAAGAAAAAAGAATATTCTGCAAACATGATATTGAGCATCTTCTGAGTGTTGCAAGAATCATGGTCATAAAAAATAGAGACAGTGCTGAAGAACCAATTGATGAAGATATCATATATGCAACAGCTCTTTTGCATGATATAGGAAGAGCAAAGCAGTATGAAAATGGAGAGGATCACAATGTTAGAGGAGGCGCTTTAGCTTCTATAATATTGCAAGAGTGTGGTTTCGCTGAAAGAGATATTGACTTGATGAGTGATGCTATTAAGAATCACAACAATCCAAATGCAGATGGTAATTTATCCAAATTGCTTCAGTTTGCAGATCATAAAAGTAGAAATTGTTATTTATGTCCAGCGAGAGACCAATGCAATTGGACTGAAAATCGCAAGAACAAAGGAATAGAGATATGATAATTGGTGGAAAGAATTTTGATACAGAAAATTCTGTATATGTTATGGGTATTTTGAATGTAACTCCTGATTCATTCAGTGATGGTGGTCGCTATAATGAATTGGACGCAGCTCTGAAACAGACTGAAAAGATGATTGAAGATGGAGCATCAATAATTGATATTGGTGGAGAATCAACAAGACCAAACCACAAAAAGATCTCAATACAGGAAGAAATTGATCGTGTTTCTAAAAACATAGAGGCCATCAAGAAGAATTTTGACATTCCAGTATCTCTCGACAGCTACAAGAAGGAAGTTATTGAAGCCAATATCTCAAATATAGATATGATAAATGATATATGGGGACTCAAATGGAATCCATGTATAGCAGAAACTGTAGCAAAATCTGATCTTCCATATGTCTTGATGCACAACAGAATGAAAGGCGATTACATCAACTTCTATGATGATTTCATGAATGATATAAGAGAGAGTCTTGAAATTGCAGAGAAAGCAGGAATAAAGAAAGAGAACATAATAGTTGATGGAGGAGTTGGTTTTCAAAAGAATTACATCCAGAATTTAGAAGTTCTCAATCATACCAAATCACTTAAGAAACTTGGTTATCCTGTTATGGTTGCATGTTCAAATAAATCAGTAATTGGACTCACAATTGATGAAGATGTCAACAACAGACTTTATGGAACACTCGCAACTACAGCTTTGGCTGCAAACGATGGAGCAGCATTTGTTAGAGTTCATGATGTGAAAGCTAGCATGGATGTTATAAGAATGGTCAAATCAATTAGGAAACAGAGTAAATGGATTCAATAAGTATTGAAGGACTTAAGTTCTATGCAAAGCATGGTGTGCTTGATGCAGAAAAGGAAATGGGCCAATTCTTCTTCCTAGATATCAAGTATTATCTTGAAACAAGTCTGAGTGATGATCAGATAAAAAAAACAGTTCATTATGGTCATCTATCAGAGGATGCAGTTCAGTACTGCAAAGAAAATCGTTTTGATTTGATTGAGACACTGGTGAACAAGCTGGCTCTGTTCTTGATTGAAAGATATCCTCTGATTCAGAAGATAGATGTCACTCTGCATAAGCCTCATGCTCCAATTACAGAGAGCTTTGAAGATGTGAGCATAAACGTTGTGAGAGAGAGAAAGACCTGCTATTTGGCACTTGGATCAAACCTTGGTGATAGAGAGGCCTACTTAACTTCTGCAATTGATGAGATGAAGAGTGATGATTCAATAGAGTTTGTAAAATCATCAACATTCATAGAAACTGCACCTTATGGAGTTACTGACCAGCCTGATTTTTTGAACGCCGTTGTTAAAATTAAAACAGCACTCACCGAGAGACAGCTTCTTGAATTTACAAAATCTCTTGAAGTCAAAGCAAACCGAGTAAAAAAACGACATTGGGGAGAGAGAACTCTGGATGTTGATATTCTCTTTGTTGATGATGGAGTTTATTTCAGTGATGATCTTATAATCCCACATCCACAGATTCAATACAGAACATTTGTACTTGAACCCATGTGTGAGTTATCGCCATACTTCATTCATCCAATCTTGAAAAAAGATATGCAGAGTCTTCTTGGCGATTTACAGAAGTAAATGCTTTAGAAAGTACCTCAGGATTATAATAATTCTGGGGTATTATTTTTCATTGACCTTACTTGGGAAAGTTATGTTCAACGAATCAACAATGCTCTCTAATTGTTTGAAGTGAGTTGTGAGAGTGGATATTGAATGTGAATCTGATTCTATGATCACAGGAGCTTTCAGTTCAATCAAACGATCAAGTAAGAACTTCTGTGGATATGGTTCTGTTCTGTATCCTCTGCTTATAGCACC
>JALNVT010000048.1 GCA_023231265.1 Sphaerochaetaceae bacterium | reverse complement strand
TCTTTAAAGTCTTTAAAGTCTTCTTCATCAAGTAAATTCATCTCTATGAGTTTTTCAATACTTATGAACAGTTCATTGCCTGCATAGGTACAGATAGATGAATAGGGTGAGTTACCCTCGCCAATTTTTGAAAGTGGTAGAATCTGCCAAAGTTTTATCTTGGCTCTCTTCAATAAATCGACAAATTCAAAAGCTTCGTTGTTGAAACAGCCAATACCATCTTTTGATGGTAGACTGGATATGTGCAGAAGTATTCCTGAACATCTATTTTTTAATTTCATAATCTCTCCTGATGTTGTTATTTTGCACTTTCTATCCTTTTGTAGAACCGCCGGCAACGCCCTCTACATAATAACCCTGAAAGCATATAAATAAGATTGTTATCGGTATTGATACAAGTACGGCACCTGCACAGAATCTGGTGAAATATTCATACAGATTTTCTCTCTCTAGCATTTTAAACAGTCCAACAGCCATTGTATATTTATCATAGTTATCCTTCATTATGATGGATGCAAATATAAAATCAAGCCAAGGAGCTAAAAAGCTTGTGAGTGCGGTATAGACCACAATTGGTTTGCTCATTGGTATTATTATCTTCCAAAATACCTGTGATCTTGTTGCTCCATCAATGATTGAAGCTTCGTCCATTGAACGAGGAAGCATATCAAAAAATCCTTTTGGAATGAAATATGCCAGGCATGCACCAGATGAATATACAAGGATCAATGATATGTGTGATTGATAAAGGCCAAATGCTTTCAGAATATGATAGATTGCAATCATTGTCATGAAACCTGGAAACATTCCAAGTACAAGTCCTAAATTCATGAACGCTTTTCTGCTTTTGAAACGCAGTCTTGAATAGCAGTAGCTGACCATAAGTATCAGCAGTGTTGAAATTATGCATGTAAACACTGCAATCTTGAATGTGTTCAAAAACCAAAGAGGGTAATTAAACATATCCGTTTGAGTGAAGAGTCTTGTATAATTGCTCAATGTCCATTGCTTTGGTAGAAGAGTTGTGATCCAAGCTCCTTTCTCTCCTTGAAATGATCTTATCAGAAGCCAAACAATTGGAGATAGCCAGAAGATTGCCATGACTGTCAGAATTATGTAGATTATACCATTTGTAATTTTTCTTGATCTTTTATAACTTTTTTTCATTTTATTGGAATTGCTCCTCATTCTTTACTGATGACGACATGTTGAATACAATCAGTGATAGTGATGCAGATACAACAAATACAAGAATACCAATTACAGATGCAAGATTGTAATCTTGATAGTTTATTGTGAGCTTGTAGAGCCATGTTACAAGTAGGTCTGTCTCTCCTGCTTGATACAATACTGTGGATTGAGGTCCACCTCCTGTGAGCAGATAAATAACATTGAAGTTATTGAAGTTTCCAACAAACTGCGTTATTAGATAAGGAGTTGTAACAAAAAGAACATAGGGAAGAGTTATTTTAAAAAATGAGACCGCTGCATTTGCTCCATCAATTTTTGCACTTTCATAAAGCTCTGAAGGAATGTTCATCAATATTCCACTTGTAATCAGCATTGTATAAGGAATACCAACCCATAGATTAACAATTATTATTACAATACGTGCAGTGTGACCATCTGTTAAGAAAGGAATTGTTTGAAGTCCAAATCTCTCAAGAATCAAATTTACAGTACCATTGTCTCCCAATATCTTGCTCATAAGAAGAAGTGTTACAAATTGAGGGACCGCTATTGTGATTACAAATATGGTCCTCCATATTTTTTTCCCTCTTATTCCTTTTTTGTTTATCATCATTGCAAGAATCATTCCTAAAATATAGTTGAGAAATGTTGCAAAGAAAGACCATATCAGATCCCATTGCAGTAAGTATAAAAATGTATAGCTTTTGATTGCATTCTTACCAAAAATATCTTTGAAATTTCCAAAACCAACCCAGGTGAAAAGATTTCCAGGAGGTTGATGGTTTGCATCATAGTTTGTAAATGCCAATAAAATCATGAAGATCAATGGTATCACAGTGAAGCAGATGAGAAGCAGTGTTGGAATGCTCAAAAGAGTTATGTGATAATTCTCGTCTTTTAAAGATCTGAGCATCATCTTAAAAGATTGTGCTTGCTCTTCTCTTTCATGTCGATGCTGAGCATTCAAGCATTCTTTTGTGCTCTGTATATAGGCAATTATGAAAATGCAGATGACAACCAAGGATAGAACAGAATACAGAAGAATCAGCATTGAATTGTCTGCTGTTATGTATTCCATAATTCCTTTTGCTTCATTGAAAGTTTCAACCTCAGCTTGTGTTCCAAGAGTTGTAAGATCAACAAGATACAGAATTGCAAATTCTTTTATGAATAAAATGAATAGAATTTCAATCAAAAAGAAAGAAAGCCCCATCCAAAATGGGCCGTAAATCAAACAGCTCAGTCCCATAATCAGGAAAGATAATTTTGTAAATTTGTTTCCTTCTGAAAAAGTCCTTCCAAAATTAGCAAATCCTTCAACTATTCTTATGAAGAAACAGGCTATCGCTTTACCAAGGATTTTAAAAAATTTCTTTAAGTTGTGAGGTAAGTTTTTGAAAAAAAGAGATAAGTGGTATATAACTTTTTGATAACCACTCATCATATGATAATTTTTAGCTTTCATTTATACTCTCTCTATATATAATTAATTGGGAGATTTTACTCTCCCAATATATATCAATGATACTGAAATTAATTTGTGATTTGGCTCACAACATCATCAAGTTGTGCCTGAATACTTGGTTCATAGTTGAATGCTTCCATGTTGGCACCAAATGCTTCAACAGGACCCCAGAAAGTGCCAAGTACATCATTCTGTGATACAGCATAAAGACTCTGCTGTGCCAATGCTGCAAGTTCAGGAGTCTTCAGAACCTCATCCATTGCTGCAACTTTTATGTTTGAAGGACCAATTCCTCTTTTCTCGAAGCGGAGAAGTTGATTTTGCTCATTTGTGAACCACTGTGCCAGTTTCATGGCATCAACAGGGCTCTTTGTTACCTTGCTTACTCCACATAGCTTGTAACCTGCAAAAGATCCAAGTTGAACCTGCTCACCATCTCTTGTGAATGTTGGAAGCTTTGTAGCTGCATAGTTGTCACCCAATTTTTCTTTCATAGCATTTGCAACCCATGTTCCGCATACACCAGCTGCTAATGAATCACCCATACCGCCAGTCAGAACAGATTGATCTCCGCCCATGAAGTAAGGTGAAGCTGTCAGCTCTTTGATGGCATTGGCTGCAGAGAGTCCATCAGCATTGTTGAAATTGCATGTTTGTTTTCCATTTTCATCTATTCCAAGAGAGCAACCAGCTCCAAAGAAGAATGATGCAACATACCATGAATTGGAGAGATCAAAATAGAACTTTTTGTTTGATTCCTTGCATGCTGCTAAAATTGAATCAAGTGATTTTGCATCTTCACTGCTTATCACACTTTTATCATAATACATGAAGTATCCATTGTCGGCAGTCTCAGGGAAGGCATACAGTTTGTTATCAACAGTTGCTGATTCAACAGAACCCTCACCATTTTGAGCAATTACTTTTTCTTTATATGATCCAGCTATCTGATAAAGAGCACCAGCTTTTACCATGTCCTTCAATTGATCATTTGCAAAAAAGAATACATCTGCAGCTGCCTCTGGATCTTCCAAATAACGAGCCTTTGCATCTGCTTCAGATACAATACCAAATTCAATATTGTATTCCTTTTCAGGGTACTCCTGTTTGAAGCTCTCAACCATCTCTTTAAGTAAATCTTGAGCATCAATTGAGCCCCAAACTTTTAAATTGACGGTTTCTTTTTCCATCATGTCAACCGGTTTAGTATTTTGCGTAGAAGAATTGCTCTCTTTAGCACCACCAGCAAACAGTGCTGTTGTTACAAGCAATGTTGTCAAAAAAACTGCAACAAATTTTTTCATTATAAAATCCTCCATAGATTCATCTACTGAGATGAATAAAAAAAATAATTTGGTGTTGCGTAACACCAATATCTAAAGTATCATACAACTGAAGTTGGTTGTCAACTAAAAATTTCAGTTTTATACTGGTAGAGAATGATGATTAAAAAAATATAAGTTAGGAGAAGTTCATGCAATATTGGAATGAATATATAGACTCTCAGGTATCTGGTACTTATGTGATACCCATGTATCCTCAAAAAAATGAGGATGTAACTCTTAAAAT
This sequence comes from Sphaerochaetaceae bacterium, assembly GCA_023231265.1. Lineage (GTDB taxonomy): Bacteria > Spirochaetota > Spirochaetia > Sphaerochaetales > Sphaerochaetaceae > Pleomorphochaeta. The sequence continues at coordinate 9,150 of JALNVT010000048.1, read as the reverse complement.
AAAGATAACAGATAATGTTGAGAAAGTGATACTGTTTGTGCGAATCAATGGAACATACAGCAGCATCAACTGTTTCCTCGATAATGGTTTTGCCCAAGCTACAATCAACACACTTGAGATGGATGAGATACATTATTACTTTGCTCTCAAGGTTGAAGATGCATACTACTATTACAGTGTACTGGGACTCACTCAATCTCTTGTATGTGAAAGAGATATGTTCTCTTTGAAGACCAATATAAAACCTGCTGGTTGGGTAAGCAGCTCCACATGTTATCAGATATTTCCTGATAGATTCAAACGTGGTGAGAGTGAGTATGAAATAACTGATGGTCTCTATGATTTTGATGGAGGTACAGTCAAAAAACTCAACTTTGATGAGGAGCCACTTGAATTCGATCAGGGACGCTGTCTGGATTTCTTCGGCGGTAATCTTCAAGGAATCATTGATAGTGTTGATTATCTTAAACGTCTTGGAATTACATCGGTTTATTTGAATCCGATTGGAGTGAGTCGAACCACTCATCGTTATGACTGCTGTGATTTCTTTCACATTGATGAGAAGTTGGGTGGAGATGAGATGTTCATAAAGATGGTGGATGTGCTCCATGAAAACAACATCAAAGTTATTGTGGACATATCAATCAATCATACTGGAATAGACCATCCTTGGTTCAAAAAGGCATCTTCTGATCCCAACAGTGAGGAGGCAACTTATTACTACATTGAAGAGGATGGAAGTGTTTCCTTCTGGGAAGGAGTTGAGACCTTACCTCAGTTGAATTACAACAGCAAGAAACTCAGATCTCTCATCTATGCAGATGAAGACAGTGTTATGCAGAAATTCTTAAGAGAGCCTTTCAATCAAGATGGCTGGAGACTGGATGTTGCTGAGATTGTTGGAAGAAAAGGCTCTGATCAGTTGACTGATGAAATCTGGAGAGAGGTTCACAGCAGTATAAAAGGAGTCAGAGAGGATGCTTATCTTGTAGGTGAGGCATGGAATGATGCAACAGAATATCTTCAAGGTGATATGTGGGATGGAATAATGAACTATGTGGGTTGTGGTCGACCTATAAGAAGATGGATGGGAGAGAATGATAAATTCCTTCTTGATAACTGGGGATCAAATCCTGGCTCCACAAAACCATATTCAGGAGTGGCATTGAAAGAGGCCCTTGAATCCAATTTGAACACACTTCCATCTCAGATGAGATATCTGCAGATGAATCTATTTGACTCCCATGATACACCTCGTCTTCACAACAACAGTGCTGTCTACAACAAGGACATTTATCTATCCTGTGTGATGCTGTCATACATTCTACCTGGAATGCCATCAACATATTACGGTGATGAGATTGGCATAGATGGAAAGTTGAATTCCGTTGAGATGTGGAGATACCCCATGCAATGGGATGAAGATAAATGGAATAAAGATATATTTGATACCTACTGCAAACTAGGAGAGATAAGAAATAAATACTCATCAATTCTATCATACGGCTCAACAAGATTCATGAAATGTGATGAAAAGCACATGAGCTTGATTCGTTATGTTGAAGATGAGAGCATCTTGCTAATCATGAATAAAGATGTCTCTGGCATCTTTGAAATTGAACTTGCACCAATTGTTGCAGATGAAGTTACAAATCTACTTGGAGATGCAGTGTGTACAATAGAAGAGGGCAAGTTGCGATGCTCCTTAAAAGAAAATGAAAGTATTGTATTGCATTTGAAGAAGAATTACTGAGGTATAGATAAAAGTGACAACTATAAAGGAAATTGCCAAACTCTCTAATGTAAGTGCCACAACTGTGTCGAATGTGATTCACAAACGATATGAAAAGGTATCCAAAGAGAAGAGACAGATAGTTGAAGAGACCATCGAAAAACTGAATTATTCCCCCAATATGGGGGCCATGATTCTTGCAAACAAGATATCTAAGATAATAGGAGTCATTTCATTTCTGGATGGAAGAGAGGATGAGAGTCCTCTCTTGGATTCTTATGTAGCTGGAATGATAGGATCTCTTGAAGAGAACATCAGAAACAGAGGATATTACACCATGCTTCATTGCTCAAGTTCAAGCAAGGACCTTCTGAAAATAATAGGCAACTGGAAGTTCTCAGGTCTTGTTCTGATGGGAATTGAACCTGATATGTACAGAGAGGTTGCAGATAAAATAAAGATTCCAATCGTTCTTGTTGATAGCTATTTCCTGGAGAAATTTCAAAAAAATGGAGTTGGATCACTTATTGATCATTTCAACAACGTTAGAATAAATGATTTTCAAGGTGGTTTTGCAATTACAGAATATCTAATTGATATGGGACACAGAAATATTGCCTTTGTCTGTGATGAAAAAAAACTTCATGGTCCTGGTAAGAAGAGATATGAGGGCTACTGCAGTGCATTGAAGAAATCCAATATAGAGCCTCTTGATTGCTTCACTGTATCAAAACATCAAGATGAAAGATGGAAGATATATGATGAAATTCTAGAGAGAGGTCTTTTTTCGAACATAACGGCAGTGTTCTATGCATCAGACTTCTATGCCCTTGATTGCATAAGATTTCTTGCATCCAACAGAATATCAGTTCCTGAATTTATATCTGTAGTTGGATTTGATGACAGTGAGTACGCCAAATATTCAATTCCTCCAATCACAACAGTGAAACAGAATCTAAAATCTAAAAGTGAGTGTGCAATAGATAGACTCACTTACATGATAGAGAATGATGACAACTCTTTTTCAAATACAGTACTGGATACAGAGATTGTCATACGAGATTCTGTTAAAGATTTGAATTGAAAATCATGAAGGAATGTTATTTGCTTTGAAGAACTCAACACCAAATTCATGCATGTCTTCCATTATTCCATAAAATTTCTTACCTAAAGGTGCAATAGAATATTCAACTTTAGGTGGTATTTGATTGTAAACTTTCCTGTTTATGATTCCATCTTCTTCCAATTCTTTCAGCTGTCTTGCTACAGTTGTTTGAGTTGCAGGAATCAATCTACACAGTTCATTGAACCTTTTTGTTCCTTGCTGAAGATGCCAATAAATCAATAGCTTCCATTTTCCTTTGAAAACCTTTTGAGTTATGCAGTATGTGCACAGCAGTTTTTTGGTTTCAGAATCTACATTGCATTCTTTACATTCAAGAGCATATTCTTTTCTCATGGTATTCCTTTTACACTATCATTTATGATAGTACATATCAAAAATGAGAGTATTTACATTAAAGTTTGTACACATTATATTTTGAAACATAAATATTTACAAAGAGTTCATTCATGAACGAAATTACAAAATTAATAGCAGAAGCAAAAACTTATTTTCTTGCAACAGAGAACAATGGCACACCCAATGTAAGACCTATGGGAAGCATGATTGATATAGATGATAAACTTTATTTTATTTTAGCTAAGAATATGAATTTATTCTCTGAATTGCAGAACAATTCTAAAGTAGCTATCTCTGCTTATGATGGTAAGACTGTATTGAGACTTCAAGCAACAGCAGTTCTTGATGATTCAGCAGATACAATTGCATCTGTGTACAAAGCAGTTCCAGCCTTTGAAAAGATGTTTAATGAAAGCGTGATTGCTCCTTTCTACTTAAGTGATGCAACTTGTTCAATCGGCGAGATGGGAAAAGAGCCCACAAGATGTACATTCTAAGTATTGTCTGACAGAGAAGGCTATTGAGATGATCCCAATAGCCTTATTGTTTATATTGAAGCTTATTTTACAACTTCAGCTTCATATCCCATTGATTCCAATGAATCAAATACTTCAAGAAGCTCCATCTTATCAGCTTCAACCTTAACACTCTTATCACTTAAATTGATCTCATGCTTTATTTTAGCTTCATCAAGTGCTTCGTTGATTCTTTTAACACAGTGCTCACAAGTCATGTTGTTTACTTTTAATGTAGTCATAATACCATCCTTACTTCATTATTTTTTTTAGAGTTGCCATCAACTCATCTATCACTTCATCTTCATTACCATTCTTTATGTCTTTTACAACACAGGTTTTTATATGATTGGTAAGAAGTTCTTTATTAAATGCATTCAAAGCAGATTGTATCGCTGATACTTGAGTTAAAATATCTGTACAATAAACATCAGTTTCAACCATCTTCTTCACACCTCTTACCTGACCCTCAATTCTATTGAGTCTGTTCATAAGAGATCTGTATTCTGTCTCCTCTCTATGTTTTGATTTACAAGATAATTTAATTTCTGCCATAATTGCTCCTAATCTAATTTTTTAAATCTGAGTCTCAATGCATTTGTAACTACAAATACAGAGCTCAAAGACATTGCGAATGATCCTATCATTGGATTTGATAAGATACCACCAAAGGCATATACAACGCCAGCTGCTACAGGAATACCAATTGAATTGTAGAAGAATGCCCAGAATAGATTCTGCTTTATGTTTCTTATTGTAATTGAGCTGAGTCTGTACGTTCTGTAAACATCAAGTAAATCACTCTTCATCAGAACAACATCAGCGCCTTGAATTGCCACATCAGAGCCATTTCCTATTGCAAAACCTACATCTGATTGTACAAGAGATGGTGCATCGTTGATTCCATCACCAACCATCATCACAATCTTGCCTTCCTTCTGATATTTCTCAACAACTTTCGCTTTTTCTGTTGGAAGTACATTTGATTCAATTCTATCAATTCCTACCTGAGATGCGATATTTTTTGCTGTGTACTCATTGTCACCTGTTAGCATGACAACCTCAAGACCTGCTTTCTTCAATTTTGCAATTGCTTTTTTGCTGTCTTTCTTTATTGTATCTGCAACACTTATGAGAGCTACAACCTTCTCATCAATGCTGTAGTACATAGTTGTGTTGCCCTCAAGTGATGATTTCTTTACCTTCTCACTGTACTGGCTCACATCTGTTGCATATACCTGCATCAATTTATCATTTCCAATGCTTATCATGCGACCATCCTCTAGAAAGGCAATTATTCCCTTACCATTGAAGGTCTTGGCTTTTTTGATTGCAAGATCACCTGATATATTTCTCTCATTCATTCTATCAACAATTGCTCTGCTGAGAGGGTGCTCTGATGTCTTCTCAACTGTACCTGCAATCTTAAGAAGTTCTTCCTCACTGTAAGAATCATCAAGTATCTCAATGTTGGTTACTTTAGGTTTTCCTTCTGTTATTGTTCCAGTCTTATCGAATATGACAACCTGAGCTTTGTGTATCTGTTCAAGAGCCTCACCAGTTCTGATCAATATACCATGTTTTGCACCAAGACCTGTTCCAACCATAATTGCTGTTGGAGTTGCAAGACCTAAAGCACATGGACATGCAATAACAAGAACTGAAGTGAATATGTTCAATACAAAACTTATTGGTTGGCCTGTGATTGCCCATATAACAGCTGATACAACTGCAATTGATATGACAATGGGAACAAAGACTCCTGCAACCTTATCTGCAATTTTAGAAATTGGAGCTTTCTTACCCTGAGCATCCTCAACGAATTTGATGATCTTGGCCAATGCTGTATCTCGTCCAACTTTGGTTACCTGCATGTAGAAGTTTCCACTTGTATTTACAGAGCCACCAATCAGCTCATCGTCAACTTTTTTTTCAACGGGAAGGCTCTCACCAGTAATCAGACTCTCATCAATGCTTGCACTTCCTTTGATAATTTTTCCATCAGTAGGTACATTTGATCCCTGCTTGACAAACAAGATATCATCTATCTTGATTGTGTCCATCATGACCTCTTCGTATGTATTCTTTTCAATATCGGATACAAGTAGGGCTGTTGGGGGTGTCAGATTGAGAAGTTCTTTGATTGCAGATTTTGTCTTTCGTTTGCTGTTTCTCTCTAAATATTTTCCAATTGATATGAAGGTGAGAATCATGGCGGCTGCATCGTAATAAAGTGTGTTCACAACACCTGGATAATCCTCAATCAAGAATGTTTGAATGAGACTGTATATGAATGATGTTGTCACACTGATTGCAACAAGACTGTCCATGTTTGGATTCAAATGTATCAGAGATCTGATACCATTGATTATGTACTTCTTTCCTATGATTATAATTGGAAGCGTCAAAATCAATTGCATTATAGCCCAGTTATATGGATGAGTTGCCTTTGCAATGATGTTGAATGTAGGCAGATTTAACATGTGAGACATTGAGACATACATAAGAAGTATCGATAGGATTATCGAGTACTTAAGTGATGTCTTGGTTGCTTTTTCTTTTAGCTCCTCATCATCGATCTCAATTTTTTTGGTTTCAATTGTTCCTGTCTCACTGTCTATCTTCTTTATACCATATCCAGCTTTGATGACCTTATCTTCAATTGAAGACGAGTCAACTTTGCTATCATCATATGATATTGTCATCTTATTTGTTGTGAGATTTACACTGCTATCTGCAACTCCATCAAGCTTTTTTGTAACACGCTCAACTGTAGCACTGCATGCAGCACAGCTCATTCCTTCTATTACATACTCTTCATGAATCATATTAATATCTCCAATATACCCCTAGGGGGTATACAATATATATACTCCCATATACCTAGTTTGTCAATAGGAAATAAAAAAAGAGTCCGTAAAAAATTACAGACTCAATGTATAAATAAAGGCTTTCGCAATTTTCTCGAGAGAAAACGGCAAAAGCCCATTTCAGTAACTAATTACTAAAGATCTTCTTCATCCTCTTCTTCATCGTCATCATCTTCCCATTCATCGTCGTCAAAGAATTCATCATCCTCTTCTTCCTCATCATAGAAATCATCTTCGTCATCTTTGTACCAGTCTTTATCATCATCCATGTCATAGTCATCATAGAAGTTTGAGCTATTTGAGAAACTGTATCTTGCTGCGAATTCTGGATCTGTATTTTCGTTATTTGTGTTCATTTGTTTTAATTCCTATTATCTTGCTCTTTGATATGTATGTGATAATACAAATTATGCAGTCGTACATTATCAATTGGTGAGTAAGTAGTTTTGCTCAAAAGTGCAGGGCAGATCAATGATCTATCTTCTTGCATCTTTTTAGTGAGCTTATAAATTTTATTTAATATTGTAATTTTCTAATGTATAGAAATATTTCATAATTTACTTCATTAAAATTGGTAAGAATCAAAGAGCTTCTTTATTTTCAATATTATCTGCAATTGAATTATACTTTTTGATCCATCATATTTTTTAATGCCTACCCAATTCTGATGTCAATTCATCAGCATTTAATTATAAATAGTTTTATTGTATCAACATATATCCCAATAACGACTCCTATAAAAAGGGGAATAAGAATTTCCTCTCAATCTTGCAAGGATGCTATAAATTAAGAATTCATTCATTTCTACTCATGGAGAAGTAGAATGTTTGATTTTCAATCTTGCATTCCTTGTACAACAATCAATAATAGAATTCTTCAAAAGCAAGAATAAAAATACTCAAATGAAATGATATTTTAATATCTCTTTTCAAGCACCATAAATCTTACTTTTGAGGCATATTATACCCGCATTTTTAGACTGTCAAGAGAAATAATATTTATTTTTTTTATAATTTATTTTTGAAGATTATTTGTGAAATTTCTCTTTTTTGGCATGCAAATTTCATGCAAAATATATAAATTTACTTTTGATATTAAATTATAATAAAGTGTGGTCCTATAAGATATTATTTTATTGATATTTCCATATTATTACTTTATGTGCTGAAATATTCCTTTTGTATTTATTAAATATGCACAACTGTAAAAATAATTAATTTTTTTAAAATTTTACTTTATAATTATTAAATCAATCTGGGAAAATGATTTTTAAGAGAATTGTTTGGAATTTTAGTAAACTTGTATCAAATATCACTCTCATCTCATACTTCATGCAGGTTCTGAGAGTGACATAACAGTTGATGAGCTGTCAATTGAGCTTCAAAACTTTTCTGTTCATTGTTATTGTGAATGCAGATTCGTTCCACCTTACATCAGGAAGTTCCACAATAGAATCCTTGTTCCTTCTTGCTCCAACAAGACAGACATAGGTCTTCTGTGTGTCTGCATCTAGCTTTCCTGATAAAACAGGTACCAGAGTATTGGAGTTGATCAAATTTAAATTGGGAGTTGGAATCACGCACTCACCATCACGCTCGTTGAGTACATCATAGATGCAGGTGGTATCCCATGGCATTGATATCAGGCTTAATCCTTTCTGTATTATCTTATCGGGTTGCATCTCCATCTCAAGATCTCTGTAGCGAGAGATGGCAAATCCTCCTTCCTTTGTTATAAGGTTTCTTTTGGTATTTATCCTGTGGACTCTGATATGAAAATCCTCAAATGGAATAAGATATGTCAATATCTCCACATCCTCAAATGGATGCCATAGGGTGGAGATGTATCTCTCATTTTTCTCTATGACCTTGAGATCTCTTCTGCATCTGAAATAGGAGCCATCATCACTCAGATAAAGACTGCTGTAGCATCCAGTTTTGGGAAAATCATAGTAAGAGGATGCAACCGAAAAACCATAATGAGCAGAATAGGCAAATTTTGCATACTTCTCAGCACTGTGAATCATCTCAAATGCTGGCTTTTGACCGCCGTTAAGCATGATGACATCATCGTCGGATGTTCTCTGCATGATTGCAGATGGAATTCGTAGAAGTTTGCATCTCATCAGAGGAATCAGATACCTCTCTTCAGATTGCCAGAATGGATGATTTTCATCCAGGCCAACATCAGATATGCTTTCAATGCCCAGTAAGGAGATCCCTCTGCATTGTATTGCTCTGCCATTAGCTGGGATGGATAGGCATAACCAATTGTTAAAAATCCATCTCTATCAAAGATTGGTTTTGAAAACCACCATCTCAGATTTCTTAATATGATACCTTTCATGACTCCATAAGGAAGAGCCTCAATGTTTGCATAAGATAGAGCACTGAAGAATGACATGATTCCAAATCGGTAGGTGAGAGATCTTCCATAGGCAACACTGCTTCCTTCTTTTGTTAAGGTGTAGACATACTGCTTTGCAAACAGTTGGACTCTGTCTTTGAATCTCTGGCATCTCTCTACATCCACATCCTTACTGAAAGAATAATATATTATGCTGTAAAACTG
>JALNVT010000047.1 GCA_023231265.1 Sphaerochaetaceae bacterium | reverse complement strand
AGGTATAATAGCTCATGCTACATATAATATATCTGCAGGTAAGATAGAAGGAATTAACAACAAGATTAAAACAGCACGTCGCAAGGCTTTTGGCTATTCTGATGATGAATATTTCTTTCTAAAGCTCTTTGATGCAAGTAGAAAAAGCTATGTAAGAAATCCATCTGCAAATAAAATATCTAAAATCCCACAAAATTTATGATTGAGCCGAAATTATATATAAAAGGTAAATCAATACATTAAAATTGTATATATACCAACTTTCCTGATGTTCCACTCATATACGGACAGCAGAATGCTACCATACGGACAAAGATATAATGAATTTTTTATATCTCGTTAATAGATTTTGTATGATAGTTCTATTAAATATCCTTTTTCATCAACAGTCTAAATAATTCTATCATATTGCTGCCAACATTATTTTTTACATCCTCAAGAGTATGGGCCCAAGAATAGGAATTACTTAAGGCCTGAGAAATATTTTTCAAATATATTTCTTTGAATTTCTTTTCTGATATCTTCTTCCCATGTCCATGATGCTCAGAGACAATTTTACTGACATAGGTATGACTATTAGAAACTACTGGATTATTTATGAACTTTTCTGGGACTTTATTATATTCTTCAATTGGATTGTAGGTATGCAATAACAAAAAAAACTCAAAACAAGGATTTTATAAAAAACATTTATACTCTTTAGCGATACAATTATTTATTATATCATCAATATTAGTTCTTGCTTCGTTATCACGTCCTTCTGTATCAATGACAATAGCAAAAATATCATCATATGTACCAATGCTATTGAGAAACTTATGATATTCAACATCATACCTAGACTTTTCTATGGCTGTTTTTATTATTTTCCTATCTTCAGAATTTAGCCTACTTTCATCATCAAGATCGATTTCTATTTTATCTAATCCAACTGAGTTAGCTAAATCAGAAATCTCGCTCAATTGGTCTGGAATAGGTATATCTCGTTACATTACATATTCATCAAGCAAATCCAATACTGATAAAGGATCTGAATTTTTATCTTTACGTTTGAGTGGCTCAATTTTTATAGTTGCATCAATTCCCGCATCTTCTTTATTACGATCCAAAAAAGTAAAATATTTAACCTCTGTTTTTGTGCCTTCAACTGACAACCAAATGACTTTTTTAGGGTCTTCAAAAGGTTCTTTCCTATCAAATGCATCTGTTGATAATCTATATTTATTGCTACTCATCATAACAACCTATATCTTTTTCTAATACTGGGATTGCACCATATCTACCAACTAAATAATCAGCACCAAGTTTTTTCTTAGAGTCAATTCTGACTTTATAATCAGATAAAGAATATAATTTACTTGAATGATTTTCTTGCCTTTCAATGAACCATATTTCATCTTGTCTTACCAAGTCTAAATCCATCAACAATATATCATGAGTAGTGAATATTAATTGTTTTCTCAATCCTTTGCAGGAATTCATAAACATTTCATAAAATAACTGAGCTAGTTTTGTATGCAAACTTTGATTTAATTCATCAATCAATATCAAACTATCTTCATCTTCAATCGATAACAAAGGTAATAAATCAAATATTCTTTTAGTTCCATCCGATTCATCTTTAAACTCAAAGCAATCTGAACTATTTCCATGATCAAAAACGATGGTATTTACTGTATACGATATTTCTTTACCTGGAGATTTTTTAGCTTTTATGAAAAACACACTTCCACTGATATTTAATAACAAAGTCCCCTTGTCATTTTTATTTAATGAGTTTGAAACTTCTTTAAGAATATTATCTTTTACAGAATCCGGAACATCTTTAAGAGCTGTAACAAAATCTACTCTTTTAATCAGAGGTTTTTCGATTCCTGTATCCAACCCTTCCAAGAAATTAGTAAGAACTTTATCATTGGTCAAAACTGTCTTGAATTTCCATAAATCATTATGAGTATTGGGATAAATCACTACAATTTTAGAAAACCATTTTATTATATCTCTCAATATGTTACATTCTTCAATGTCGGAAGAACGTTTTGAAAGGTCTGTTAGAACCAATAGATTGGACATTTCACTTTTTTTAAAATCATCTAAATAAATATTAAATCTTGTTTTGCTGGTCACTTCTTTTATGGTTAAAATAGATTCAGTTTCATAACTTGAACTATCATCCTTCAAGGTTCTAGAAAAAATCACTTTCTCTTTATTTGTAATATCAATAAGCCATTCACCAATTATATTATTTGTCAAATAAGATATTGCAAAACCATAAGAATAGTATTTCCCATTTAATTCAAGATCAAATTGGAATATACCGGGTTTATCTTTATTCTTTTCATCAATTCTAAAATATTTCTTTTCAAGAACAACTCTGGTAGTATCACCTTTCAAAACTAAAATCCGTGCAAAATCAATTGCTTTAATGAAATTGGACTTACCACTGGCATTCGCACCAAAGATTAAAGCAGACTTCAACAATCGACTTCTATCATCACTTACCATGTGAAATTTTAGTCTATTGGACTTATTACCTTGCATAGATAATGATTGTGTCTTATTAAATGACATAAAGTTTGATACCGAAAATTTAATTAACATTTATACATCCTTATGACTAAATCCTACAATATATTGTAGGAAAATCAAGTAAAATATATCAAAATCTTCAAAAATTAATAGTTTTATACAAATAATTGTATTATATTATATTTATTATTTTCAACACTCGGTCAATCAACCATTCTTTTCATAGCAAGTAGTTAGTTATTAGACTTAAATCACTGAAATATTATAACAATTTAAAATAAAAAATAGACAAATCAAACAGTGACAATTAGACTGATAGAAGATCTGTTGATTTTAACATAAACCATATACAGAGATATAATGTTGGAGAATTATATGAATAAGAAAGAAATGATCAGTAAATTGAAAATTGAATATGAGAGGGATTTTACTGGATGGGATTTCAGCTATTTAGATGGGAAAGTTATTGAAGACCCACTTCCATGGAACTATCGAAATATTATAGAGAGCTACTGTAAAGGAAAATCTAATCTTCTTGATATGGGAACAGGAGGTGGAGAGTTCTTAAGTTCAATCAAGAACTTACCTAAGAATACTTTTGCTACAGAGGCTTATATCCCCAATGTATCCATTGCTAAAAAAAGACTTTCAAAAAAAGGAATAGAAGTATTCCAAGTGGAAAATGGAGAGTTGAATCTTCCTTTTAAAGATCATGAATTCTCACTCATAATCAACAAACATGAATGCTATGATGAGCAAGAGCTTTCAAGGATATTAAAAGAAGGTGGAAAATTCATAACTCAACAGGTCGGTGGTTTGAATGACATAAATTTAAATGCAACATTTGAAACAGATTTAAAGTATTTCAAATGGAATTTAATCAATGCAAAAGAACGATTGGTAAGAGCTGGTTTCAAAGTAACAAAAAGTGATGAATATATCGGAAAGTTTAGATTATACTCCATAGAAAGCTTGGTATACTATCTAAAATGCATTCCTTGGCAAATTGAAGATTTTTCTGTTGTTAAATATGAGAGCAAGCTATGGAATATTTATGAGGAGATAGAAGACAAAGGCTACTTTGATTCAATTCTCCATCGTTTCATATTGATTGCGGAAAAATAAAAAAGACCACAGACCATATTTGAAATCTGCAATCTTTTGTTTTAATTTTATATCTGGTGATAAATCAACTCTATCTCTTGGAATACTTGATCAATCTCGATAGTCTTTTCATCTCTTCATCTATTGGTTGATTGAGTCTCCAAGACCAGTTAACATCATTGCAAGTTGAAGGATGATTCATTCTACCTTCTTTTGATAATCCCAAAATATCTTGAATCTGAACAACTGCATAATTTGCTCTGCTGTAATAAATATCTCTTATCATAGCCCAATGAACATTGTTATAATCAGTTGCAAGACAATCACATACACTGTTTTTCTGAGCGGTGGTCAGTTCACTGAACCACTGCTGAATTGGAGTGTTATCGTGAGTTCCAGGATATGCAAAACATTGCTCATCATAGTTATAAGCGAAATCAATATTGTCAGAATTTATTGAACCATCTTCATTAAAGTCAAATCCAAACACACCAATTTTCATGCCAGGAAGATTCAAGTCTTTTCTGAGTTTTATAACTTCATCAGTCATATAACCAAGATCCTCTGCAATCAAAGGGACCTTTCCAAGTTTCTTACTGACTGCGTTGAACAGTTTTATGCCAGGACCTTTTGTCCATACACCATTAGTGGCATCTTTAGCACCAAAGGGAATTTCCCAATAGGATTCAAAGCCTCTGAAATGATCAATGCGAAGAATATCACACATTTTGAGTTGGTGTTCGATTCTGTCAATCCACCACTCATAACCTGTCTCTTCATTTCTCTTCCAATCATATACAGGATTGCCCCATAATTGTCCAAGTGGCGTGAAGCCATCAGGAGGACATCCTGAGACAGCTTTAAACTTACCCTGTGCATCTGTTTTTACCAAATCAGAATGACACCAGATATCAACACTGTCTCCAGAAGCAAAGATTGGAATATCACCAACAATTTTTATATCTCTATCATTGGCATATTTTTTCAAACGATGCCATTGTTTGAAGAAGAAATACTGAAGGACTCTGTAGCAATCTATTTTTTCTTTATTGCTGATTCTCTTTTTATCTAGAGTTTTTTCATCTCTTATGCGCAGTTTTTCATCCCAAACGCTGTACCATCTGCTGTCGTTATATTCTTCATAGATAGATATGAACAGGCAGTAGTCGTCCAACCAATATTTATTTTCTTTTTGGAATTTTTCAAATTCTTCACTCTCTGTATTCATTTTGATAAAGCGTTTTGCTGCCTTTATCAAAAGAGGCTTTTTCCAAAGTTCAACTTTGTAATATTCTACTTTTGCTTTAGAAAAAGCAGGCATATCCAATAAATCATCATCATTCAGGTATCCATCTTCTTTTAGAAGATCAATGCTTATGAGCAATTCATTACCTGCAAATGAGGATCTGCTTGCATATGGTGAATTTCCATAACCTGTTGGACCTAAAGGCAATGTCTGCCAAAGACCAACACCACTCTCTTTTAATTTATCTACAAACAGGTAAGCTTCATGCCCAAAATCACCAATACCATAATTTCCAGGCAAAGATGTAGGATGAAAAAGAACACCATTACTTCTTTTATTATTTAACATCAACTTCTCCCAGGGATTCTCTTACAATAACTTTATAAGGAATCTCAATTCTAGTATTTTCACTTATCGTACCTTCAATATAATTGAATAAAAGTTTTGTTCCCTGTATTCCTTTATCAAGTCCAGGTTGATCAACTGTGGTCAGTCTTGGTGATATCAATTTAGATTCCAAAAGGTTATCAAATCCAACTACAGACAACTTTTCAGGTACACATATATTTTCATGTCTTAGTTGATAGAGAAGCCCAATAGCTACAATATCACTCATAGTCACAACACATGTAACATCAGGTTGCTCATCAAATACTTTATCACAGAGAGCCTGTCCATCTTCAAATGTACATTCTGAAAGGATGATATTTATTCGTTCATCTTTCAATGACATTCCATATTCTTCCAATGCTTTCTCATAGCCATTGCGTCTTAGCATAGGAACAGTCTGTATTGCACTTGAGACTTTATCAGAGAATAAATCCTCACTCAAAGAAATTATGGTTATATTTCTATGACCTCTTTTCAAAACCTCTTTCATGATATCATAGGCAGCACTTTTATCATTGATGTTTACAGTTGGAATCACTTGGGAAGGATTACCATCAATTGCTATCAATGGAATATTTCTCTGTTCCAGAATTTCAACAATCTGATTTTTAAGATCCATTCCCATCGTTATGAGACCATCAACAGCAGCATGCTTAACAGCTTCTATGACTGATTGGTTCAGAGGAGGTATGATTGTCAATGTATAATTCTTTTCTTCACATACCTGCGATATTCCTTCAATAACTTTAAGGATATAAGGATTATTCATGGTATGATTTATATTCTGTGGTAATAAAAATCCAATTGAAAAATGCTTTTGGAGTGATAAATTTCTAGCTAAAGGGTCTGGAAAATATCCAAGTTGTTTAGCAGTGTCCATAATTTTCTCTACAGTTTCAGAGCTCAATCTTTTGGGGTCATTGAAAGCAAATGAAACAGATGTTTTGGAAAAGCCACTGGCCTTTGCAATATCTTTAATAGTGGGACGCTTTCTTTTTATATCATTCATTGTATCAACCTAAATTCTTATTTTTTTATACTTTATAAATAATTTATATACTATTTAGGATAACTATCGCAATAGTATAGAAATAATTAATAAAATCTTTCCCAATTTGAGGTAGAATCATAAGAGGGGGGTGATTGATTCCCCCCCACATATGAATTTGTCTGTCTGTTATTATAATAGAGTCTAATATGGGGATTATTAGCTCTTAATAGCACCTGCTGCAACACCTTTGACAATGTATTTTTGTAGTGACAAGAATACAATTACCATAGGTATTATACTTATGAATACTGAAGGGAATATCAACTGCCAAGGATTACCATATTGTCCTGCAAGAATTCTTGCAAAGTACAATTCAAGGGTCAATGTCTTGTGTGTTGTTAATATACCACCAGAATTTACTGTGGAGTTACCAATTACTAAGAAAGGTAATAGGTAATCATTCCAGATCCACATTGAATTCAAGATTATTACAGTTACTGTAACTGATTGTAGCAGTGGCATAACCACGTTGCTATAAATCTGGAAAATATTACATCCGTCAATTAAAGCTGCTTCCTCTACTCCTAGAGGTACTCCTTTTACGAATCCATGGTACAGGAATGTGGACATTGCAAGTCCAAATCCGCCATACATAATGATCAGTCCTGGAATGTTTTTGAGACCCATATCACCAAAGATCTGAATCAAAGGATACATAACTGATTGGAAAGGAATAAGCATAGCAGCTGTAAACAATAGATATACAAAGTTACTTGCTTTTGTCTTATTTCTTACCATGATCCATGCACCAATTGATGATACAAGAACAATCAAGAGAACAGATAATACTGTTACAAATGCGGTTACGACCAGTGATGAGAAGAAATGAATCTGCTTGGCAGCTTCAACTATATATGATGCGGTCCATGTAGTTGGAAATGCCAGAGGACTTGCTATGATTTCAACATTGCTTTTAAAACTATTTACAATTAGGAAATAGAGTGGAGCCAATGTGTAAATTGCAACAAGGGTCAGCACTGCGTACAAAATACCATGTTGAATTTTCTTTTTTCTAAAATAATTGCCTTCTGTTACTGTGTATGATTCTGCCATATTAATACTCCAATTCTCTCTTTGAGGTTGCTCTTACTTGAATTATTGAAATAATAGCAATAATAACGAAGAAGATAACTGCCTGAGCCTGTGCCTTACCATAGTTTGGTGGTGTTGAATCTTTTGTCGTTCTCAAAATTTGTAGTGCTAACATTCTGGTGTTGAAATCACCATCAGTTAATGCGACGTTCTGATCTAGTAATTTGAAGGAGTTTGCAATAACCATGAACAAACAAATAGTGAAACTACTCATCAACATAGGTACTGTAATCTTTCTGAATTTTTGCCAAGCAGTTGCGCCATCAAGGGAAGCAGCTTCATAGAAATCTGTAGGGATGTTATTCAAACCTGCAGTGTATATTATCATCATGTAACCTGCATACTGCCATACATTTAAGATTACCAATGCAAACAATGCTTTTGTGGTATCTTGAGTCATGTATCTTAAAAATTCTGCATGCAGCAATGCATCTGGAGCAAAGAGGATATCTGTATAAACAATTTGGAAAATAAACTGCCAGATAAAACCTAATGCCAATCCTCCTAACATGTTAGGAAGGAAGAAAATTGTTCTGAAAGGGCCTGCACCTTTTGAAATACTGTCCAAAAATACTGCAAGTGCCAATGCAACTACGTTGATTGAGATGACAGCTACAATTGCATATTTAATGGTGTACCAAAATGCATTCATGAATCTTTCATCTTGAAATGCTTCTTTGTAGTTTGTGAGACCTACAAAAGATTGAAAAAAGCTTGTTGCTCGAGAGTTTGTTTCAGGATTGAAGTAATATGTTCCTCTCCAAGCAAGGAATGAATTAACAAATCCTACAATAAAAGGTACCAATACTACAGCTGCGAATAATATCAGTGCGGGAGCTACTAATGGCCAAAACCATTTTTTATAAATATTCATTATTATCCCCTCAATAATGGTTGTCAAACGAATGGGCTTTGGAATCATTAAAACAACCCTCAGCCCATTTTTTTATTTTATAGCTAACTCAAAATGAATTAATTCATTTCCTGCCAAGTTGATACAGCATAATCTGCAATTGTCTTGTAGTCTGCAGGAGTCCAGTTTAACTTAGTTAGGTAATTTTCCATTACGAATTTACCAACTGTATCGCCAGACCAACCTGCTGGGCTACCATTGTAAGGAGCACTTAAAGTGTGATCAGTATCAATGTAGCTGATGATTGAGTTACCTAAGCTATTAGGTACTGTTGTTGTTGCAGGATCTGCATTGTAAGGAATGAAGTTAAATTGATTTATAACATAATCTTTACCAGTTTCACTGTTGTTCAACCAATATAAGAAGTCATAAGCCATCTGTTTCTTACTATCACTTACTAGAGCATTAACTGTAAAGTAGTTAGGAACGTATACAGGAATTGATGAATTTAAATCAGCAACGTCTTTATCTGTTCTCTTAACATCTTGTGCTGTGAAAGGCATCTTAACAGGTAAGAATTCAAGTCTAGAAGCCACATCAGCATCTACGCCTTCGATGTTACCATAAGCCCAGTTACCTTGTTTAAGGAATAAAGCTTTTGATTGTGCGAAGATTTGAACAGCTTGGTCATAACCGAATTTAGCTGAAGATACGAAATCTTGTCCTCTTTGTGCAGGACCATTAGCACCAGCTAAGTTGCTTGTCTTTAAATCAAGAGCTTTTGCATATACTTCAAATGCACCTTCTAATTCGCCAACCTGAGCATCTGTTGCTTCAGCTGCTTCACGAGAAGAACCGAATACAGCATTAACTGCTACGTTGATGAAGTGGTCACCATAAGTCCATTTTTCTGAACCCATTACACTGAATACACCAGTTAAGTTCTTTGAAAGAGGTCCTTTCTGAGAAGCTAATGTGTAAACTTTACCATTCAATGTTACTTTTGCAGCTGAAGGAGATGCAATCCATTTAGTCATTGTTGTTACGAAGTTTGCCCATTCATCATATGATGCAGCTTGGATATCAGCTGTTGGATCCATTGAGAATAATTCTTCTAACATAGCTTTATCAACGATATAACCATAACCTTCTACATTATAAGGAACACCATAACTATTCATACCATCTGAGGAAAGTCTCAAACCTTCTGGAATAGCTTGAACCATCTTACCGAAATCACCAGTTGTAACTTTAGATAAATCTTGTACGAATCCACCCTGTTCCCATTCAGGTAATTCTTTCATGCCTTGAATAGAGAAAATTGTAGGCATGTCGTTACTGTTCATTTCAGCTCTAAGAGTTTCCATATGATCTTGTCCAGAACCAATTGAGAAGTTCTTTACATGTATTCCGGTTTCAGCTTCATAAGCTGCACACATTGCTGCAAACTGCTCTGCGTTCTCACCTTTAGAGTTATAAACATAAATACTGTTATCTTCAGTTTTTGTTGTAGATTCACTTGCGCCATTAGCGAAAATAGAAGTGCTACATGCCAAAGCTACGATTGATAAACCAATTAATAGTTTTTTCATAATTTTTTTTCTCCTAATCCTTATGTGGATTTTTGTTTTGTTTGGATTATTTCTCATCCTTTTGTATTAATTGTAAACCGATTTATTAAACCGGTCAACAAAAATTTTAAATATTTTTTAAATAGGCTCTAGATAAGCAATTATATCGATAAACCGTTTTAGTAAATTTGTTTACATGACACATTACTAAAAATCTTATAATTAACAAAAAATAAGCACAAAGCCTAAATTCTTACAAATCTTGTTCTTTTTTTCAAGATTGATTTCAAATTTTTATTCTTTCTATCTCAAGATAAGTCAGCTGCTAGAATCAAGAGTATTCTTACACCATAAAAAAAAGCATGAGTAAAAAAAATTGTCATCAAAGCATCTCTACTTCAATGACAAATTTTACGAATTTATAAATTACTAATAAATAGTTCTTATTTTACTTCATCCATTTTAGATAATATTTTTCAAATACTTCTTCGTTGACATTAATACCAAGGCCAGGTTCTTGAGATACTGGTACATATCCATCTTTCTGCATGTAAGAATCACCATATAATTCTTTACGTAAAGCATAAGAACTACCAGATGTGATGTATTCAGCAGCAAATGTATTTTCACATGAAGCCAATACTTGAATAACTGCAGAAACACCACCACTGGCATGAATGTGTGGACAAAGAGGTACATTGTATGCACTTGCCATTGCAGCAATTTTGTTCTTTTCAGACATACTATCAGCATGAATGACATCTTATTGAATGAAGTTTACAGCTCTGTTTTCAAAGATCTCTCTGAATTCATAACGTGTATATATACAAGTATTTTTATTAAAATGTGCAATAAAAACAGAAGTACAACAATATGTATAATCACCAGTTATTTATTAACATTGTATACAATAGAAATCTCATAAATTCATATTATGGAAGAGGATATCCTGCACTCAACATAATTTGGTACCATTCATCACGGCTCAACTTTATATTCAATGCTTCAATCATCTGATCAAAATGCTTTTCATTCATGGTACCCAATATAACCTGCATGTTGGCTGGGTGTCTCAAATTGAAAGCAACTGCAATTGCAGCCTTATCAACTCCATACTTATCTCCGATTTCAGTTAATTTAGCACAGAGCTCTTTATAATCAGGATTATTAAAGAAACATCCTTCAATATTTCCCCATTGAAGAGGTGACCAAGATTGCATTCTCATTTCATTGAGTCTGCAGTAATCCAGAGTTTCTGAATATCTATTTGAACCATTCTTCTGAATCATGTTTGTCATCATTGAATCTGTTACAAGTTCTGCTTTTGCAGGTCCAAATTGAATTTGATTGAACTTGAGTTTCTCATCAAGCTCTCTTTGAATCAATTCAATCTGTCCAGAATAAAAGTTTGAAACACCAAAATTCAATACCTTTCCACTTTTCTTAAGTTCATTGAAAGCTCTGTTAACTTCTTCTGGCTCCAGAAGAGCGTCAGGTCTATGTAAGAGAAGAACATCCATATGGTCTGTAGCAAGATCTTTCAGCTGTTTATCAACTGCACTCATTATATGCTCATATGATGCATCATACATCTTACCTGAGATTATGCATGTTTTGTCCTGAATGATGATCTTATCTCTTACACCAGGATTATTCTTCAGAAATCGTCCAAAGATTCTCTCACATTCTCCATCAGCATAGACATCGCTGTGATCAAAATATGTAATACCTTTATCAATTACATGATTTAGATATCTATCAGCTTCCTTTTGAGACAGTTTATTGAGTCTCATGCAACCAAGTATCAATCGTTGTTGTTCGAATGCATTCATTTTTTCTTTTCTCCTAAAAATTACAAGGAACATAACATCAAGTCATGCTCCCTGTCATTTTATCATAAATACAAATTAATATGAAACATTATTTCATCGCCATACTTGATTTTGCACTTATACCTGTTGCAAGAAAGTTACCAATGAATATCAAGCAACCTTCAATGATCAATTGATCATAGAAAAGGATTCCTATCAAATTCAAACCGTTGGTAAGAATAGCAATAAGCATGGCACCAATCACTGTCCTTGTGATTGAACCTTCACCACCATTCATATTTGTACCACCAGAAATAGCATTACCAAGATTGCAGATACTTATGAATACAGCAATACCACCGGTAACACCAGATAAAGCATATACACTCATCTCAATCTTTCTTGTATCAATGTCAGTTTATTTATCAGAGGATCTATTGGCACCAAGTAACAGTACCTGACGACCCCAATCTGTACTTTTAACAAGGATAGCAGAAATAATTAACAGAACTATAGCAACCCAACAGATGTTTGGAATACCCAATGTAGTTTGGAAACCAAATAACATCAGATGGTGTTCCAATATCCAATACAGAATCAGCTATTGTGCGTCCAACCATCAACTCTTCCATCTTTCTCTGTGGAAGATCTTTTACATAACCACTGACAACTTGCTTGCCATCACGAAGAATTATATATTTATCACTTACTTTGTAGATCTCATCCATATAGTGAGATATGAAGATGATTGAAATGCCTTGAGCTTTCAATTTATTCATGATTACAAATAACTTCTCTCTCAGGAGCTGTCAGTGAAGTTGTAGGTTCATCTAAAATCAACATCTTGCTTGAATGCATCAAGTTGCTTAGATTAGCAACAGATACGATTGGGGTTCTTTTATATTGTCCCATACAATTTCTCTCCCGACAAAATTAACATAAAAATAATTATATACTTTCTTTTATTGTATTGAATGCAATTTTTGTTGAACCACTTTTAGATCTTACCATGTTTTTTTTCATAATAATATACAATTTTATTACGCATATATGAATACGTCAATAAATACATTTACTTATATAAATACTTACAATATAAACAATTGAAATAAAAATTTAAAATTTATTTAAAATATAGATGAAAGAATTGTACATATTATATACAATTATATATAAAAATCTATGATTTTCGTTTAAGAAAACAACAGTTCACTTACAGAGTTGCTCAAAACACCTCATAGACATATAATTACATCAATCAAAAAAACAAAGGGAAACATCATGGATAAAAATAAAAAGAAAGTGCCATCTTTCATCACCAGCACCTTCATATCGGGACTCCTAATAATCTTACCAATTGGCATAACTGTTTGGATAATACAGAAGATCGTAATTTTTGGTGATTCCTTTCTTGGAGACTACATCAGAGAGATCTCAGGATTGAAGATTCCAGGAATAGGCTTCATAGGAGCCATTTTATTCATCTTCCTGATTGGCCTGATAATTCATGGAATTCTAGGAAAGAAGGTAAAATCACTTGTTGATCTGCTGTTCAGAAAGGTTCCAATTGTCAAATCAATATACACACCAATCAAGGAGATCATTGATAACTTTGTGACTCCCAACAATGATAACTTCAAAAAAGTTGTTCTTGTGAACTATCCAAACGAACATACCAAGAGCATTGGTTTTGTAACAAAATCAAACATAAGTGATGATGAAGATGAGCTGACAGCAGTATTCATACCAACAACACCAAATCCAACCAATGGTTTTCTTGTCTATTTCAAAGCGAGAGATATTACAGAAATTGACATGCCAGTTGATAGAGCTCTAAAGGTTGTTATATCTCTTGGATCAGGCTCTCCTGATT
>JALNVT010000046.1 GCA_023231265.1 Sphaerochaetaceae bacterium | reverse complement strand
GAATACCTATTAGAGAAAGCTTTTAAGACTCCTGGAATAATAAAATACAGAAAAGAATTGCCTCAAAAAGCATAAACGTCTAAATTACTGAATAATTAGCAACTCCCTGCAATATATGATGTACAAAAAAGATATTTTTTTAGCTAATTGTTTATGAATTTGGTAAAATCTTCCAGAGAGAGAGGTTTGGAATAGAGATAGCCCTGCTGATAAGTTCCTCCGAAACTTTTTATCAAATCTGCTTGCTCTTGACGCTCAACTCCTTCAACAACTGTTTCCAACTGAAGTTTGTTCAGAGCAACCATGACACTCTCAAGGAGAGCTTTATATCTTGATTTATCTGCTAAATCAAGAAACTGTTTGTCAATTTTTATGATGTCGACAGGAAGTTTTGCAATTGAATCTATGTTGGCATAACCAGATCCAAAATCATCCAAAGCCAAGGTTGCACCTTCTTTTTTAAGATTGATCATTGTGCTTTTCAGCTGCGGAGCGAGGGTAGCTACAGTCTCTGTAATTTCAAAGATAATTCTGTTTGGATTTATGCTGTACTTATGCAGAATATCAAGAGCTATTTTGTCAAAATCTGGATTCAAACAATCCATTACAGAGAGATTTATCGATATCTTCTCAAGGGTATCTGGGAGTTCTGTCTCATTGAGATATTTGCATACCTTTTCAAGCATCAAAGGAGCCAGCTTTGTTATATTTCCATCTTTCTCTGCCATACCAATGAATTCATTTGGCATTATCAATCCTAGATCTTCATCATACAGTCTCACAAGAGCCTCTGCATGTCTGCATATTCCTGTTTCAGTGGATATTATTGGCTGAAGATAAACAACAACATCACGATTCAAAAGAGATGTTTCCAGTATGTCCTCAATCTGCTTGTTTCTTTTGATTGAATCAATGGCATCATTGTTGATGAGAGTCAAAAAATGTTTTTTAGCTAAATTTATGCAGTCTGTTATGAAGCGAGATGCTTCATTTATATTTTCAAAATCATATAGAGAATCAGTATAATTTAAATAGACATCAACATCAAAGGAATAATCACCATAATCCTGCTTCAGAGGGAATTCATGCTTCAAATTTGCAATTACTTCATCACGTTTTTCCTTGTTGAAGGTGATGACGCAAAAAATATCATCCTCCATTCTGAAGGTCAGTTTTCTGTTGGTTGCATTTATTACCTTTTGTCCTGTTTTTTTGATTATGTCGGAGCAGATTTTCTCTCCAAATGTCTTTCTGATGCCCCTTGTTTCTGCTATATCAATCAATATGATTTGAAAATGCTTCTTTTCAAGGATCAACATCTCAAGATATTCAAGGAATGTCTCTCTTGAGTAGTTCGGTGTCAAAGAATCGTAATAGGAACTTGGGTTCTGTATTGTAAGAAACATCAGGAATGTTGCAATGGATAATATCAATCCGTTTATGAAAAGCGACGGAATCAAAATTTGAACAAAGTTTATGGCAATTAAAAGAGTGGTGTAGACTATAACCACCACTCTCTGTATTTTTGGCATCTTTTGCCCATATTTGATGACAGTTTGCCCAGAAATTAGCATAACTATCAAATCAAAACCTGTTATGACGACATACAGACTTCCATGAGTATATATGAGGTTCTCATCAAAGTAGAACATGAGGTGCAATATTGGAGTTGATAGGATGATGAATGTCTGAAACACGTAGAAAAGCACAAATATCTTATTGATAAACTTCTTTTTTAAGCTGTTGATCTTTGTCAGTATCACTGTGTACTGATAGAATAAGTAGGGCAAGCTAAGATTCAGTAAAAAGAATATTATATTCAGAGCATAATTGAGAGCTATTGGATAGTGCTGTGCATTGTTTATTGTATATGCTGTGAGCGTATCAAGACCGATTGAAGCAGCAGATAGCAGAAGTATCAATCTGTAGCGCCTGTTTGAAAGGTTAGGAAACACAGGACTGAATAGAAAATAACAGGAGAGAATGACTATAAAAATAAATCCCACAATATTGTAACTTAAATTGTACACTAAACTTAACTCCTGTTAGGCCTTTATACTGAATAATTATTTCAAAGTATACTATGATTTTGTGAAAAAATAAAGCTAAATTTTTGTAAATTCATTCTTCAGTACCTTGTACAGGTGTTTATATCGTATGTACATCTTATCATATTTCTCAACATTCTCTAGATTTGGGAAATATGTTCGTGTGATCTTACTCATATTTTCAATTGCTTCTACCAATGATGAGTAAACTCCCATCTCTCTGTAGCAGAGCATTGCAATACCAAGCAATTCCGCTGATTGTGTTTCAATTATATTTACTTTTTTGTTTGTGATGTCGCATTTCAATTGAAGATAGTAGTTGTTTAAAGTGTGAGAATTGGCAAAATTTATCTCATCTATTGAGGCCCCCTCCATCTCCATGGTCTTGATTACATCCTTAAGAGCAAGAGCGGTTCCTTCGACAACAGCTTTCGCAATCTCAGCATTTCCAGAATCCAGTCCCATTCCAAACATCACGCCCTTAGCATGAGAGTTCCAAATTGGAGCTCTCTCACCACTTAGGTATGGTAGAAATATTAGCTCGCTTGAATCTTTTGCTGATGATGCCAGTTTGTAGAAATAATTGTAGTCCTTATCATCGATGTTCATTACCTTTCTTATCCAATCAACAGCTGCTCCTGTTGTTGAGATCATTCCAGATACATTGAATTTTCCATCGATAGGATGCTCATAATTAAGAAGACCATCAATTGCGATGGGTATATCACTGCAGAGATTGAGCCCCTCACTTGTACCTGCTCTATCACACATGACACCATTCTTATTTGCTCTTGAGCCGAGTATGTTCACATAAAAATCAACACCACCTGATATGAGCTTCACATCTTCTTTTAAATTGAAGGTCCTGGCAATGTCCTCTCTTATCCTTCCTAGGACTATTCCAGAATCGACAATTGGTGGAAATTTCTCATCACTTAAATTGAAGTGATTTAGACATTCATCATTCCAATAATATTTTAACAGTCCATCTGGAGAGTTCACAGTTGCAAGGCAATCTGTAAGAGCATAGTTAACAAATCCATCTGCTGATAGGAAGTGTTTTGTATTTTCAAATGTAGCATTTTCATTCTCTCTCATTGCCAGAACGGAAGGAATGATGAAGGAGCCATCGACATATTCATTCCAGAATTTACTTACATCAGGACTTTTGCACTGTCCTCTTTTATCAAGATAGAGGCGTGTCGGATATGCTTTGACCTTTATAAGTTCATTTTCAATTACAGGCTCACCAAGAGTGGGAACTAGACTTGGTCCAGTTGCACTTACTGATATTGCATCGATGAGTGATGTGTCGACACTTTTGAGGTAAAGAGACAGAAAGGTAAGATAGTCTTGGCTGTTGCATTCAGTTCTATCGCCATCTATTTGGCTCATGACCCTCTGCTCTTGATAGTTGAAAAAATTACCTCTTTCATCTATCAAAGCTAATTTTAAAGTGGTTGTACCAATGTCGTATGCTAAAATCATTTATTACCTCTGAACTAAGTTTTTCTTGTATACGATTATAGAGACAATTACCATAACTAGTAAAGTGAATACAGATGGAAGAGCCAAGACAATATCTGGAGGCAGATTTGTTATGCCCTGATAATAGATTGAAAGTGCCTCTGCCACTGCAAAAGTCAGTGCAGCAGGAAGTAGATACTTTATGTTTGATCCTGCAAGGTAAATTATTACAAGACCAATCCATCCCTTTCCTGAGCTGATACCAGCTACATAGGATCCAAGATTCAGAGAGAGATAGCTACCAGCCATTCCACAGAAGAAACCTGAGATCAAAAAGGCAATCAGCTTTGTCCTGCTTCTTGAGATACCATAACTCTTCAAAGAATGAGGATCCATTCCACAGGCTCTTATTCGGAGTCCGGTTGCACTCATGTTCAAAAATACATAGGTGAGAGCCAATAAAATCAAAGACACAATCAAGAAGAGCGTTATTTCAATTCCACCAATGCTGAATTTAGAAATAGCTTTTAAATTTTCAAATTTTACATTGCCTCTTGTGTTGTAGATTGAGAAAGTTGTAACAGAGCAGATACCTGTTGCAAGTAGGTTTGTTGCAAGTCCAGTTATGAATATGTTTGCCTTCAATTTGCTTGTTATTGTGGAGAGTATGTATGCAAGAATCATTGATGAAGATATTCCAATTAGGGTACCCAGTACAATTGAGTTGGTAATAGATACACCTATAATTGAGAATAATGCACTTATTGTCACCAATCCCTCAAGTGCTATATTCAAAGATCCTGCAAGATCTGTAACTAGAGCACCTGTTGAAATCAACAGAAGTGGAGTCAAAATACTGAGAGTGTTATTTATTAGACTGTTCATTATTTGTTATCTCCTAATAGAACAACTGAAGTTGTTAAGAATAAGATGCAGGACTGAACGATGAGAGCAATATCACTGGTGATGTTGGTTGTCTGCATAGCAATCAGTGTACCTTGATTTATCCAAGCAAAGAAGAAGGCAGCTGGAATAACTCCCAGTGGATTGTTCAATGCAATCAATGCAATTGCTATGGCATTCCAACCCATACCACTTGAGAAGCTCTTTATTGCAGTTCCATATGTACCTACAATTGCAAAACCACCTGCAAGGCCATGAAGACCTCCACTCAGCAGCATTGATAGCATGTAGGTCTTGTTTATTGAGATACCACCATAACGAGCGAATTCTTTGTTGTAACCAACCATTCTGTTCTCATATCCAAATCGTGTGTGATTTAAAATGCGGTTGAGAACAATGATGATAATCACAGCATATATTATTCCAGTTGTAAGTTGAGATGGCAGCAGTATATCATGCAGCATGTATTTTATCTTTGATGTTGCAACAAGGTTTGTTTTTGGATCTTTATAGGGGGATGATATCAAATAGTTGGTGATGGATGTTACAACAACCGATATCAAATAAGAAGTTATCATCTCAGAGGTGTTGTATTTGACCTTGAAGATACCACTTATACCTGCAATCAATGAAGATATTAAGAAACCAGCAATCAATCCAATTACAATGCTGATGTAGCCCAAACCTTGGAACTTATAGGCAAAGATGGATGCAAACAATGCACCTAGATATATCTGACCTTCTCCTCCTAAATTCATCAATCCACATTTCAATGCAACAAGAATTCCAAGTCCACCCAACATAAGAGGAATCATTGAATTCAGAGTGTTACCAAAATAATAAAGATTTGAAAGAGGGCCCACAAATATTGCATTTAAGGTGAGAAGTGGCTCATCGCTCAAAAGAAAGGCAAGAACCACCAATATAATCAAACTCAAGGAGATTATTGTCAATATTCCTTTGAGTGTTTTGTTGTTTTTCAATTTTTTCATCATACTTTCTTCCCCAGCATGTACTCTCCAATAATTAGCTTATCTAGATGTTTGCTGCCATCAAAAGATTTTACAATTCTTCCATTGTTGAGTACATTTATCTTATCAGATAGAAGAAGTACCTCATCTACATTTGATGATAGAAGAATTACAGATGCACCTTTTCTTTTCAGATTAATGATCTGAGAATGAATGTAAGCTGTAGCAGCAAGGTCCATTCCCCAGGTGGGGTTTGAGAGAACAATGTATGATTTCATGTTCTCTATCTCTCTGGCAACAATGGCTTTCTGTATGTTACCGCCACTTAATGTCTTCATCTTTTGATCTACCGTGCCATCAATATCGAATTGTTCTATGAGAGGGTAAGAGAACTCATTTCTTTCTTTGAGATGATTTTTATGATTTATAATCAGATTCTCTGAAAGAGTGCCATCTGCGGCGGAACCATATTGGTATCTATCAGCAGGAACAAAAGCAAGACCTTTTTTTCTCAGCTTGTCTGAAGTAAGATTGGTTATCTCACTGTTGTTTAAATAAATGTGTCCGCTGCTAATTGGAAGCATTCCACCCAAAATTGCCTCAAGAATTCCCATTCCATTTCCACTGACTCCACAGAAACCAAGAATCTCTCCTCGATGAGCGTTGAATGAAATGTGATCAAGAAGAGGCTTTGCCTGATGCTTTCTATATACAGTCACATCTTCGAATTTTATAACTCTGTCTTCTTCAGAGAAATTGTTACCCACCTTATGAACCTTGACTTGATCAACATGCTCTCCCATGATCAGATCTGATAGTTTTTTCTCATCAAGATGAGATCTTTCATATGTTCCAATCAACTTTCCCTTTCTCATAACAGATATGGTGTCAGATATAGCCAAAATCTCCTCAACCTTATGAGTTATGAGGATGATGCATTTGTTTGCCTCTTTTAGCTCTCTTACTGTATTGAAAAGTGATTGAGTCTCACTTTCAGTTAGAACAGCAGTTGGCTCATCAAATATGAGAATCTCTGCCTTTCTGTAAAGCATCTTGAGTATCTCAACAAGCTGTTTCTCTCCGGTTCCCAAATTCTTTATTTTATCATCTGCGTTGAGTTTGAAGCTGTGGTCATCAATCAACTGCTGAACTTCTTTTCTGATTGTCTTCTTGTCCAGAAGAAAATGCTTCTTCTTCTCAACTCCAAGAGCAACGTTCTCACTGATTGTCAGATCATTGAACAGTTTGAATTTCTGATGGACCATTCCAATACCAAGAGATTGTGCCACAAGTGGATGTGGTATCTGTACCTCTTTACCATCTACAAAGATCTTTCCACTTGTTGGAGTTGTCATTCCAAAAAGAATTTTCATCAACGTAGATTTGCCTGCACCATTTTCTCCAGCAATACAGGTAATCTCACCCCTGTGAAAACTGAGGGTGAGATCATCGTTTGCCATAATAGATTCTGTTTTATACCACTTTGATAGGTGCTCTACTGATATAGCCGTATCTGCCATTAATTATTCTTCTCGATTTTTATTGTTCCATTTTTTACTTGATTGTACCAAGACATGAATGTATCGTAAACATCTGAGCTGACTGACTGCTTGAAAAGTGGGTCTTCCCAGTAAAAATCTACAATCCCTTCTTCAATACCAACAATTTCGGCATTCCCATAATCAAGAGTCCCATTGAAAGCCTCTTCAAAAGCAGATTTTACAAGTTTGATTGATTCTATATCTCCACTGCCTACAATTGTTCCAGGAATGTCGCTGTATGAATTGATATCATAGGTAACAACATAGAGGCCTTTCTCTTTTGCAACCTTATAGAGGCCCTCAGCTGCACCACCTGCAATGGATGTGAAGGTATCAACTCCACCATCTATCATTGAAAGAGCGAGCTCTGAAGCCTTTGATGCATCATACCAGTTACCAACAATACGAACATCGGCTGTTGCATCCTCATCTGCAAGCTGAAGACCTTCCTTGAAACCTGGGATGATATCATCTGTTATGAGAGGGTATTCCTGAGAGAGGATGAATCCAACCTTCTTATCAGAATTTATATTCTTCATATCGCTTGTTGTAATCAAACCTGCAAGATAGCCAAGTATGACTGACTGCTGATATTGATTGTATTCATATGTCTTTATATTTTCATTACCATTCAAATATGCATCTGTAATTATGAACTTCTGATTGGGAAACTTCTTTGAAATGTCATCACATATTTCAGGAAGAGATGGGTTTGTTGTCAAGACAATATCATATTTACCTGATGCAACAAGACTTGTTAATTGACTTTCCCATTCAGCTTGATTGAATCCTGCTTCATAGGTCTTTATTTTGACATTTGGATGTTCTTCTGCATATTGCAGTGATCCATTATTCAAATTTAGATATGGAGGGTTTCCATCAACAGCTCCTGGAATGAAAACAAGAACATTCTTCTCTGTCTCTGTACTTTCTGCTATATCTGAACTGGTTGTATCAGATTTTGAGGTTGTATCCTTTGTGCAACCAATTAAAACAAATATTGCAAAAAGCAATATAAATAATGTAAGTCTCTTTCTTGTCATAATTTATTATCTCCGAGTTTGGTTTGTTTATGATATGAAGAAAGAGTAATAAAACCAGATAGGCATGACAACAAATATTGTAAAAATAATTGTCTATCGATATAGAAAAAGCTTACGCAATTTTTTTTACGTAAGCTTTTTGTAGTTCTGAATCAACGAAATGTTATATATCAAATTCAATCAATGAGCAGTTAGGAATCAGTAAGTTGTAATAGTCCTCTTCCTCAATATCGTTGAAGTAGGTGTGAATTATTCTTGCACATGTTCCATGACAGACAAATAAAATATTTCCATCTTCACCTTTATGATGCTCTATAATTTTATCTAAGGCTGAATATATTCTGTGAGTTGCTGTAAGAATAGATTCCCCATCATCAAATCGCACAAATGGTTTGCGTCTCAGCTCTCTGAATTTTGGATCACTTACAGGACACTCTTCATATTTGCCGAAATTGAATTCCTTTATTCCTGGCTCTATTTCTGCTTTAAGGTTCAGAGCCTTTTCAATAGGAGCTGCTGTGTTGCGTGCTCTATCAAGAGGAGATACATAAATATGTTTTATATCAAACTTCTCACTCTGTTTTTCAATATCTTTTGCAAGCTGTGAAGCCTGAGATATTCCTTTCTCTGTCAGTTGTGCATTTGTCACACCACAAACAAGTTCATCTCTGTTGTAGGTTGTCTCACCATGTCTTACTACATATAATTTCATGTTTTTTAAAATAGCAATTCATTTGAATTAAATAAAGAGGAGGAGTGAATTAAAAAACAAAATTAAAACAGTGATGATGCAATAACAATTCATAAAGTCCTGTTATAGCTGAGAAAGTAATGAGATAGACTGTTGATTCTGTAGAATTTGATGATATATAAAAAGGAAAAAAATAGCCGTCATTGATTTCATTCAATGACAGCTGATGTAAAAATTAAAATATTTATTTTGCAATCAATTCATAGATAATATTTACCTGTCCTGTGATTGTTATCTCGCCTGTTGGTGCCTGAGTTGAGACTGAGGTTGATACAGATTTCAATGAAACGGCTTCCATCATGTTGGGGTAGCTTCTTATATTCAAGTCACTTGATGAGTTGTTTATGCTTATTGGTAATCCTAAAGTCATGTTTTCTGCATCTGCAATTGATTGAGCTTTCGCTCTTGCATCTTCAACTGCCATTATTCTAGCTTCTGTCTCTGCTTCATCTGTATCTTCTGTGTTGTAACTAATTGATCCAAGATTGATTTCATTGACAGTGCTCAATTTATCAATAAGAGAGCCAAGTTGATCTAGGTCTCTTAATTTCACATTTATGCTCTGACTTGCAACCTGTCCCACAACAACCTGCTTGCTGTCTATCCAATCATAATCAGTTCTGAGGTTTATAGAGTTTGTCTTTCTGTCTTTATTTTCAATATTGTAGGCATCCAATATATCAAAAATTGTGCTTGTCTTTTCATTCATAGCATTCAAGGCTTCAGATGTTGTATCTCTTGTCTCGCTGATTTGAACATTGAAAGATGCCATATCTGGAGTCAGATTTACAGAACCATTTCCTGTAACACTTACTGTTCGAACTGTTTTTGAATTCTTCATATCAGCCATAGAAGAACATGAAGTCAATGTTATGGTACCTGCAAGTATGCATGTCATGATCAAAACTATTGAATTAAATCTTTTCATAATAAAAGCCCCTTTGTTTGAGTTATAATCATTATAACAAAAATAAAGGAGCTCTGGTACAAAAATAGTATTAATTTGATTTACTTCAAAAGATCTGGATTTTTAATCGCCTCTTTCAAGAAGAATGTCAATGCTGCAATCATAACACCATTGTCATAAAGTGGGTCTGTACCCATCTTCTCAATTACCTCAGTCACAGGAACAGATAGAACATCAATGTCTTCAGTTTCATCTAAATTACGTTTTTCAGTTCTTTCTATTTCTTTAGCCAAATAAAAATTAGCTTCATTATCCATAAAAGCAGGATTTGGGTTGATGGTTGCAAGATGCTTCATATCTTTTGAAACAATTCCTGTTTCCTCACTCAACTCTCGCTTTGCAGCAACAATTGCTCTCTCTCCATCATCTACCATGCCCGCTGGAAACTCTCTTATTATTCTTTGGCAACCGTGACGGTACTGCTGTACCATAACGAAACAAGGAATTCCTTCCTCATTTCTATACCAAGGAATGACTGTGATCCAGTTGGGTGCTTTTAAAGTGAAGAAAGGAGCAATAACTCCTTTCTTAGACTTTCTAAGACTCTTATCGATATTGAAAATTGCTGTTTCCATAACTGGTTCATTCTCAAGAATCTCCCATTTAAGGTGTTCTGGATTATCTATATTTCCAATTTCAAATTTGTCTTCCATAAACTATTTTTCCCTTGAAGAACAATTGCTGCTGCAGCTAGCACAAGATGCAGGTGAACACTTGTTTGTGCCAATGTAGTCATTAGGATCACCAACTTCTGTTGAAGAATCTAATAAATCAGCAATGCTGCGCAGTGCTTTTGAACTTTCTGAATCTGGATTCATCTCAAGAGGACTCTTACCTGTATCTTCATTCTCTCTCAAGTTGATTTCAATAGGAATTCTTCCAAGGTAAGGAACCTTAGCTTCTGTAGCAAGCTCTACGCCGCCACCCATACCGAATAGAGGAATAACATCACCACAATGAGGACAGATCAAGCCACTCATGTTTTCAACGATACCTATAATTCTTAGATTTAATTTTTTAGAGAAGTTAACGCTCTTTCTAGCATCAAGAAGTGCTACTTCTTGAGGAGTTGTTACAATAACAGAACCTGTCATGCCAGGGATTGATTGAATAGCAGTAAGCTGTTCATCACCTGTTCCAGGTGGTGTATCGATAAGCAAGTAGTCTAAAATTCCCCACTCAACATCACCGATGAACTGTTTGATTGCAGCAATTTTCATTGGGCCTCTCCAAATAACTGGTGCGCCAGAATCTGGAATTGCAAATGATAAACTGATTACACATAAGTTATCTCTAACTTTTATAGGCATCATAGTTTTTCCATCAGGAGATTCAAGTGTACTTTTCTCACAACCAAGCATCTTAGCAACATTTGGGCCATGCAAGTCTGTATCTAAAATACCAACTTTGTAACCCTTGTCTGCTAGAGCATTTGCTAGGTTAACGGTAACAGTTGTTTTTCCAACTCCACCTTTACCACTCATGACAATTATCTTTTTACCGATAAGTGACATTCTTTCTTCTATTTGTTTGTCTTGTAGTTCCGTCTGATTAGCAGAGGATTGTTCATTGGACATCTATTGCTCCTT
Source organism: Sphaerochaetaceae bacterium (assembly GCA_023231265.1). Taxonomy (GTDB): domain Bacteria; phylum Spirochaetota; class Spirochaetia; order Sphaerochaetales; family Sphaerochaetaceae; genus Pleomorphochaeta. The sequence continues at coordinate 2,327 of JALNVT010000046.1, read as the reverse complement.
CGTCTATTCAAATAGACAATAAAATAAAAATAGAACAATTAGTTAAATTCGGCAAGGCAAAATACACAATATTATGAGAAAAAAAGCTAACTAATTTTAAATAATGGATAATCGACTGAATCCAAAAAAAATATGAATAATAAAAAACATAAATCATAAACAACTTTTTTTATTTCTATATTTAATTAGCAATAAACAAGATGAATTCATTTTGAGATGTTATAAAAGTGAATGCCATAATTAATTAGCCATCAATCAATAAATAATAGTTATTTTGTTGCTGTTTGTTGCATAACTTTACTACATGTGTATTATTTTATTAATTAGTAGTAATAATAGGTTTTTAGACGGTCATTATAGGTTGAAACTTCAAGCTATTCCCATTATTATTGCACTGATAGTTAAGCTAGTCTTAACACAAAAATAATAATAATCCAGGAGTTTGTATGATAATAGAACTATCTCAAGTTGCTCGTGATCAAATTGGTGGTCTGTTGCAAAATGGTGTAACTCTCATGCTATTGGGTATGGGAACAGTTCTCATATTCCTAGTTATTCTAATTTTCGTTACCAAGGCTTTAAGCGCTGTGGTAGGAAAAATTGAAGCTAAGAGACCAGCACCAGCACCAGCACCTGCTCGTCGAAAAGCTCAACCTAGTGCAAACGCATTTAGTGCCGAACCAGAAATTGCAGCTGCCATTGCAGCCGCTGTAGCAAAATCCAGAGAATAAAAGGTATAATTATGAAGAAGAAAGTTGATTTTATGTTAACAGCATTCCGTGACGGTTTCCAATCAGTTTACGGAGCACGTGTATTCACAAAAGATTTCATGCCAGCTGTAGCAGCAGCTAAAGAAGCAGGAATTACTCATTTCGAAGCAGGTGGTGGAGCACGTTTCCAGTCACTATATTTCTACACAAATGAAAATGCTTTTGATATGATGGACGAATTTAGAAAAGTAGCTGGTCCTGATGCTAACTTACAGACTTTATCACGTGGTGTTAACGTTGTAGGACTAGATTCTCAGTCAAGAGATATAATTAAGTTACATGCTCAGATGTTCAAAAAGCACGGTATGACAACAATCCGTAACTTTGATGCATTGAACGATGTTAACAACCTTATTGACAGTGGTAAGGCTATTGTTGAAGCAGGTCTAAAACATGAAGTAACCGTAACAATGATGAGTCTTCCACCAGGGGTAGAAGGTGCACACAATCCTGATTTCTATATCGGTGTTCTACAGAGCATTTTAGATGCAGGTATTCCATTTGATTCAGTATGTTTCAAAGATGCATCAGGTACTTCAACTCCTCACACAATTTATGAAACAATCAAAAGAGCTCGTAAATTATTAGGTAAAGATGTAAACATCAGAATGCACAGCCATGAAACAGCTGGTGTATCAATTCAGCAGTATATCAGTGCTATTGAAGCTGGTGCAAACGGCGTTGACCTTTCAATGTCTCCTGTATCAGGTGGTACTGGTCAACCAGATATCATCACTCTATGGCATGCATTACGTGGAACAGATTATGATCTAGATATTGATATTGAGGCTATCAAAAAAGCAGAATCAGTATTCGAAGATTGTATGAAAGATTATTTCACTCCACCAGAAGCATCAAAAGTTAACCCTAACATTCCATTCTTCCCACTACCAGGTGGTGCATTGACAGCTAACACTCAGATGTTGAGAGATAACAACTTAATGCATAAATTCCCTGAAATTGTTAAAGCAATGGGTGAAACTGTAGCTAAGGGTGGTTTCGGTACATCTGTAACTCCTGTATCTCAGTTCTATTTCCAACAGGCATTCAACAACGTTATGTTTGGCCCTTGGAAGAAAATTGCTGAAGGTTACGGCAAGATGGTTCTTGGTTATTTCGGTAAGACTCCAGTTGCTCCAGATGCAGAAGTTGTTAAAATTGCTGCAGAACAATTAGGTCTAGAACCAACTACTAAGATGGTTGCAGATATCAACGACGCTGACCCTAAGAAGGGCAGAGGTCCAGCTATTGCAATGCTTAAAGAAGCTGGCTTACCAGAAACAGAAGAAAACATCTTCATTGCTGCATCATGTAAAGATAAGGGTATCTTATTCTTAACAAATAAAGCAAAAGTTAATGGTGTTAGAAAGATTGATAGAGAAGCAGAAAAAGCTAAGAAGAGTGGTGAATACACAGTATCTGTTAATGGTAAAGCTTACGGCGTAAAAGTTGGTAAGACAGACGTTAAAGTTAATGGCGTATCATATCCTCTAGATGTTGCAAATGGTATTGATGAAGCAGTTATTGCTGCATCTCAAGCTGCTGCAGCTCCAGTTG
>JALNVT010000045.1 GCA_023231265.1 Sphaerochaetaceae bacterium | reverse complement strand
TCAAAATAATATCATTATTATATAAGCAAAGGCTTAAAAAGTCAATAACTTATTACTACATATACAATTAAGTTGAAACTAATTTATAGATTAACTGGAATTTTTCTTAAGTTGTGAACATTGTTAATAAGTAACAGTACTTTTGCATCCAATGCAAAAATCACTTCAACAGTTGATAGAGATGAAGAATTATCAGTGCTAAAATTGGTTATCTGGGTGGTGTGCTATTGGGATAATACAGCGCTAACTTCACACCTGAATATACTCAATACCAGAGTCAGATAACAACATTTGGTAGTTACTCTTCAAATGGAATCATAAATTTTGATCAAGACGATTTAAGAAATAACAATGCTTACACAATGTTGAATGGCACTTTTTACTTGATGATAACAGGATTGAACGAATCAAACACGCTCTCAGATCGATTCTTTGATGTAATATTATATCCTGGAGAGTTCTATAAAATTAATAACGATGGAACAAAAACCTATACAGGAATTAAAGTTATTGGATATTCTACGAAATATCAGATAATGAGTGCAGAAAGTGATGGTTCTTATTTGTGCTCTGGTAGAACTTATACCTCGACATATGATAACACTCCTGTTTTACACTGGTATGTAGGGTAGCAAGGAAGCAAGGACCTTGAACCTGGGATATATCAAGCCGATATCAAATATAACATAATTGATCAATCATAAATAATTAAGGAAAACCAAATGCAAAAAAAAACTAACAATAACACTGACCTTAATATTTATAACATTGGCACAACTTTTTGCAGCAGAGGCCTCCAATGCAAATATATTAATTGGTTCAACAGGTTTGGGTCTAAGAACTGAAATAGAAGAAAAAGGAATGTCATTCAATATCTTTGGATATTGGTCCAATCGTGATTTCGGTACAACATTTAAATGGAATGTCGATATCTCAGATGATCCCAGTGTGACTTCATACTCAAATGAATTACAGTTTATTGGAACAGGTGATTGTGCAAATGATGAAGTTGTCAACTTTTATATAAGGACGGAGCCTTTTTATAGAATTAGCTCATCAGTATCAACATCCATAATTCCAGAACCCGATGTTTATTATACAGATTCCACCTACTCCATATCAGAGGTAACAACCGACGAAGAGAACACTTCAAAATATCAGATGATCATTCCATCAGGTTCTTATCCAAATGAGGTAGTGCTTATGAAATTCAAAATGAAATGGCAAGGCAGTGAAGAATTCAGTGCCGGATCATATGGTTCAACAGTAAGATTCACTTACGAAAGAGACTGATGATACAGAAAAATCAATACAATAGGACTTCAGATTAATTTCTGGAGTCTTTTTTTTACTCCATTCCTTATTTTTTTGATTTTACAGCACAATTTCAAAAAAAAGATCTCTTTTTTTCTAGTTTTTTCCATCATTTCTTCAACTATTTCCATAAATGTCATAAGTTTCAATTAAGTTGTACATATAAAATAATCATCAGAACAAGTTAAATATATTACTCATTTTTTAACATAAGTTACAATTAGAACTATATTATAAACATATTAAAACAAGGAGCAAACAAATGAAAAAATTTATTACACTATTTTTATTAACAACTGTACTTATTGCAGCAAGCTTTGCTTCTTCAGTTAATATCTTCTCAACAGTTGAAGAGACACCAATCACAGCATCAATTGCTTACAACAACACAAAGCTTCAAGACACTGAAGTTTTAAACATTGAAACAACTTACACATTGGACACTGAAATCGCACAATCAACTGATGAGTTCTCTGTTCTAGTTAACGGCAACACTTCAGACACAGAAACATTGAACATTGCAATCACAGCTTCCAGCTTCACAAACGAATATGACTTCGATTCTGGTGTGATTCCTGTTCCTATTGCAACTTCAGGAAATGCATTTGATTTTTCAAACTCAACTTTCACTCAGAGCATTGATCTTCCATCAGATGTTTATACAGACACAGTTGTTTCTACTTTCACTTTCAACTGGGATGGTAAATCTGAACTTCCAAACGGAACTTACACTTCAAGCATCACAATTGAAATCATCAATGCAAACTAATCAAACAAACAAAGATAAAACAGATGGCCATCAATCATAAGTTGATGGCCATTACAATCTCGATCAGTTCAACATAACGTACCTCCAGAACAATCTTTCAAAAAAAAGTACAGAAGATATCATATTGATAAAACATTCATCATATGCCATTACCTCAGCCTTCTGAGCAGATAATTACATATACTCTGACTTAAATTTTATTCAAAGAGAAAGATATGAATCATCTAAATTAAAAATTTTGAGAAGTTCAATAAAAAAATAACATCAATAATGTAAAATGTGCTGTCATAAGTTCTATTATATAAAGCAGAAAACAAGCCGTTTTTTCTGCATAATCAATAAATATTCATTGTAAAAGTGTGAAAGAGTGGTTAAATTATGAAATATTTTTATAATTTGAGATTAATTAAATGCAATTGTTGACATAAGATATGTATTTGAACTATATTGTAATCACGAAATAAAAAAACAGGAGTAAATAAAAAAATATGAAAAAATTAACTATCTTTATATTATTTGTAACAGTACTAAGTTCAAAACTATTTGCTTCAAACGGCAATGTTTACATCCAGAATTCAGTTGATGAAACAGCTCTTACAACTAGTATCAGATACAACAATTCAGAATCAACAGAAATAAATTCTTCCAATGATTCCATTTCAATTATTTATAATGATTCAGCATTAGATGACACAGATACAAAGACAACAAATATATTCGAAGTTTTAGCAAATGCAAATCTCAAAGAAGATGCTACAATTGACTTACAATTAGATTGTGGAGAATTCCTTTATGGAACAATTGAATCAGGAATATACCCTTATGTTTTAGATGAAAGTTCAAATAAGATTACAGCAAATTCATCTACAGCACATCAATATAATATTGATGGTATTGAGATTCCAAGCAACACAGTATTAAGTGACGAAGTTGTTTCCTCTTTCTATCTTGAATGGGTTGGTGCTACAGGTTTGGCAGCAGGTACCTATCAATCAACAATAACAGTCACTATTACAGATGCAAGTTAAATAATTACTGAATAACCAAAAAGCTTTTGCACAGATCAGCATTGATCTACTGGCAAAGGCTTTTTTTTACGCTTCAAGAGAATAATTTTTTCTGCTTTTTATTTCAAATAGATATAGCCCCACTTCTATTTCAATTTCATCCAATAAAACGAAATTATCAATATAAATATAATTCCATATCATCAAATGAAATATCTTTCATAGTGCATAGTAACTAGTCAAAAATATAAGAACCAATGTCAAAAAAACACTTGCATGGCTTATTAAATGTATTTAAAGTTAATTTATACGAGGTTATATTATGGAAAAGATAAAAAAATCATGGTTAGAGAGAAATATTTCTCTCCCGGTTTTAGTTCATCCTGAAGCGGAAAGAGAAAATTGGATTTCACATGCGATTCCATCAGTTGCTTCTGTTATAGGATTTATCTATATTCTGACACAGTTAAAGACTTTGTCATCAAAAGCTCTGCAAGTCGGAATGGTAATTTATGCGCTTACCAATATTTTGCTTTATACAGCATCTACCTTTTATCATTACCTTCCTAAAAATAATAAGAAGAGAATCTGTAGAATTTTAGATCACAGCAATATTTATTTCTTAATAGCAGGCACTTATACTCCAATTCTGACGTATGTAGGTACACCTAAAGCAATGTTGCTTGTAAAGGTAATTTGGTTGATAGCTTTCATCGGTATTGCTTTCACACTGGTTTTCTGGGGAAAGTTGAAACCAATGCATGTAGCACTTTACTTGATTATGGGTTGGATGATTGTATTTTTCTGGAATGATGTTATGGTTCACTGTCCCAAAGAACTTATAGGATACCTGCTATCTGGTGGTATTTTTTACACTGTCGGTGTTATTTTCTACGGTTTCAAGAAAATACCTCATGGACATCTTATATGGCACCTATTCACAATTGCAGGAAGTCTTGCTTTTTATATTGGCTTCTTGGTTGTACTTATTTAACAAATATTCATAAATAAAAAAATCTTCTGAATTTATTACTGTGTTCATATAATAGATAGGGACATATCCCACTATTATCATGATTCATAGTAAAAACCAGAAGTTTTTTAGTTTTGTGATGCATAGAAATGCATCATTTTTGTTTTTTAAAGCATGCTTTTGAGCTGATTTTCCAAAGTGGTTCTGTTAATAGAACCTTGATAACCCTGCACTACCTCACCATTTTTATCAAGAACTATGGTAATTGGAATGCTGTTTGTATTGAACAAATAGCTTATGTAACCAAGTTTATCTAAAATTATCAAAGTATCTTCATCAGTGAATGTTTTCTCAACATATTCTTTAATTGTTGAATCATTCTCTCTTGTGCCATCAAAACTATCAAAGAATGCAAATGTAACTTGATCTTTGTATTCATCTCGCAATTCAATAAAATCAGGCATTTCTTTTTGACATGGTGGACACCATGATGCAAACAAGTTGATTACAACAGGTTTTCCAAGTGGTATCTCACTCCAGAAAGTGGATTCAGCATTGGTTCCATACAAAATTATTGGAATATCAGGGAATACAGAAGAGCTCTGCTGCTCTTCTTCAGCTTCATTCTCTTCTTCATCAGCAGCTGTACTTTCATCTGCAGTGGTAGAAGCAGAGTCATCCACAACTGCATCATCATCCGCTTTTACATCAGCAGAAGCATCAACATTTTGGTTCTCCACTGCTACTACAGAGTTTTGAGTTGCATCTTTTGACTCATTCTCTATTTCAGTTACTTTATCTTGATTTATTGTAGGTACATACGATGCTACTGGAGCTTCACTTTTGAAGCTATTATATCCAATAGTTGCCAATACAAATACTGCCACGATAACTACAACCAATATGATTGTCTTTTTATTGTTATTATTCATTTTAAATCCTTATACAAACAGTTGTGCTGGAGAATATCCAAGAACCATGAATATACCCATAATAAGAAGTAGAATACCACTTATTAAATTTACCACTCTGTAGTGTTTTTTTATAAAACTGAAAGTTCCTTCCAATTGCTTCATCAGTACAGCAGAAAGCAGGAAAGGCACACCGAGTCCCATTGCATAGCAGAAAAGTGTAAATACACCTTGTTTCAAGGTATCACTATTAGCTGCCAACATAAGCGCTGAACCAAGGAATGGACCTGTACATGGTGACCATCCAATGGCAAATACTATTCCAAATAGCAGAGATGAAAATATTCCAAGTCCAGTTGTTTTCATTCTGAGTTTATGAGTGTTCTCCAAAAAAGGTAAAAACTTCAATCCAAGAAAACTTAGAGCAAATATAATCACAATCACACCACCGACTCTATTTATAACATCAAGGTGTTCGTTCAGATATGTACCCAGAAAACTTGCACTTGCGCCTAAAGCCACAAAGAATAAAGTAAATCCGAGCACAAACGAAATACTATTTTTAATCAAATTGTGATTTTCTTTTAATTCACCATCTTTGTCTGATAATGTTCCTCCCGCAAGATATCCTATATATAGTGGTATCATAGGTAATACACAAGGACTGATAAAACTTAACAGTCCTTCTAGAAATGCCGTAAAATATGCCATATAAACTCCTGTGTTTTTTATATTATCAACCTATCGTATAATATACACAGTGATATTGTCACATTAACTACCATGTAGGCAATCCACCAAAATTATGGATTTTCTATATAAAAACTTGATATATTTATAAAAATCAACGTATTAAATGCATAAAAGTTACAATAATGGAATATCCTACCACTTAACTCTGTATTTACTCACGATTTACCAATCAAAAAATCCATAATTAAGATATATTTGTTTTACAAATACATACAAAAAACAAAAAAGTGTGGGATAATACTAAAAAAAAGCATCAAGATTTATGATAATATCGTAAATATACGTGATAACGATGCTGTTATTAACATGGACATCGATTATGGTGCTTCTTTCTTAAACATGCTTGGCAATGCAATTACATATGGTATCTGGGCTCCATCTAAAGCTCATGTAACAGGTACAATTATTAAATACAAAGATAATGTTGCTATGTAAACATTTGGTGAAATTCACTTAGATGTAACAGACTATCTGTATGAGAAAATCATGCAGATAGTTTTTTTTGTCTTGCCATTAAATACAAATCTAAAACATAATCTTTAAATATTTATTGAGATGTACTTTCCTCCATTTTCAGAACACTTGCAATCTGCTTTTAGCTATTCAAATATATATCGCATTACTTACAAAAAATATGGTTTTATGCTATTCTTTTCCTATGGCAAAAACGAAAAAGAAAACTCTTCCTCCTATGGAACGGTTTGATAATTATTATATAAATTATTACAAAGACAGATGGCCTTCTTTAAAAGAAGCTCTTTTAAAGAAGTCAAATCCAATTGAACTCAAATCAGATTTAGTTGAACCTTACTATATGGATGAAGCTTCTATTATTTGTGCCAATTTATTGAATATAGAAGAAGGAGATGCAGTGCTTGATATGTGTGCTGCACCTGGTGGTAAAACTTTAATACTGGCGTCGAAACTCAAAGGAACAGGTTATCTTGTTAGCAATGATAGATCTTCAAAACGTAGAGCAAGACTCCACAGTGTTATCAATGATCATCTTATTGAAGAATACAGAGAGAACATCAAGGTCACAGCTCATGATTCCACAAAATGGGGAATATTTGAAAAGAATGTTTATGATAAAATTCTTCTTGATGCTCCATGTTCAAGTGAGAGACATGTTCTATCAACACCTTCAGCCCTTGAATTGTGGACAAGTAACAGGCCAAAACACCTATCCTACCAGCAGTTTGCTATGCTTGCCGCTGCTCTTGATGCAGTAAAACCTGGTGGATATGTTCTGTACTCAACATGCGCCATCACTCCTCAAGAAGATGAAGAAGTCATTGAGAAGCTTTTTAAGAAGCGGAAGGGAAAGTTTGAGTTAATTGATTTTGATGCTGAGTATTCTGAAAAGAAGAAATATGGTCAAATTATATTACCAGACACTGCTAATGGACGTGGACCATTATACTTTTGTTTGATAAAGAAAATGGAAGAAGTAGAGGAAGAAAATGAGTAAAGTCAGTATTATAAAATGTGAGAATTATGAAAAGAATGTTGTTTTTGAAGCTTTGAAAAAGGCCTGTGATTCTTCTGATTTCCCAAATATTGAAGGGAAGAGTGTTCTTATAAAACCAAATATTCTCTCAGATAGCAATGTAGATAAAGCCATCACTACAAATCCTGAAGTACTTCGCTCCATGATAAACTATGTGAAAGCAAAGAAACCAAAATCAATTATTGTAGGAGATTCACCTGCTCTTCATAAATCAGGGATGACTCCAACCAATTCAGGTATTTATCAGGTATGTGAAGAAGAAGGTGTTGAATGGGTCAATTTTCTAAAGGGCTCTTTTAAAGTAAAACTTCCAATTATAAATAAAAAGATCACACTGACTGATACCCTCAATGATATTGATGTATTGATCTCTCTTCCAAAATTCAAGACACATGAATTGATGATTGTTACCGGTGCACTTAAAAACCAATTTGGCCTTGTTCCAGGTTTCCATAAAAGCCCTCAGCATGTAAAATATCCAAACAAGGATAACTTTGCGAAGATGATATGTGGTATTCACACTCAAGCAAAGGTTGGATTTGCTCTTATGGATGCTGTAATTGGAATGGAAGGCGCAGGTCCAGGAAATGGTACACCAAGACAGGTAGGTGTTCTAATTGCAAGTAATGATTTACTTGCTGTTGATGTAGCACAGGCTACAATAATGGGTCACAGTCCTTTAGATATACCAATTATTAAATGTGCAATTCTAAATCAATTGACAGATACAAGAAAACTTGATGACATTGAATATACTGATATCAATCCAAATGATATGATTATTTCTGATTATAAGAGAATCGTAAAAAATAAAAAAAGTGAAAATGGACAGAGAGCTACTCCCACATTCATTCCAGAAAAGTGCATTCTTTGCAGAAAATGCGTTGAAGTTTGCCCTGCTTCTGCTTTGAGTGTTGTGGACAAAAAGATAGAACTCGACAAAAGTAAATGTGTAATGTGTTACTGCTGTCATGAAGTATGTCCTGCAAAAGCTATTGAAATTAGAAAATAATTAAGAAACAGCACTGCATTATCCGCCAAGGTATTTCCTTGGCGTTTTTTTATATCCAATAAATACTTACAGTTTTTTTTTAATATTTCGCTTTCTACACACTATATTGGTGTTTAGTTTAATTATGTTTTTTATTCTTCAATGCCTCAGATATTTTAGATTTTCAAAGTTTATTTTTTATATTTATGTTATAGTGCCTAAGACTTTTTATATTTTTGAGGTTGATACTAAGTGATAGATTTAAAGAAAGAATTAAACAAAGAACAATACCTAGCAGCATCAACAATTGAAGGACCTGTCCTTATTATTGCGGGTGCCGGTTCAGGTAAAACAAGAATGCTTACCTACAGAATTGCTCACATGCTTGAGATGGGCATTGACCCTAAAAATATTTTGGCTTTGACTTTTACAAATAAAGCAGCATCTGAAATGAGTGATAGAATTGAACAGCTTACAGGTTCAAAGCAAAAAAATCTCACAAGCACGACTTTCCACTCTTTTGGATTGGGATTATTGAAGCAACACATTCAACATTTAGACTGGAAGAACAACTTCACTATTTATGATAGCAATGATAAAACTGCTTTGATAAAGCAGATTGTCATCACATTAGGATTCCCTTTAGATTCTGTTGATGTAAGAGAGCTAGGTGAAATCATATCCAAAGTCAAAACAAAAAGGGCTATAATTTCGGATAAAACAGCCAACAATACAAAGTTGATAATAGATGAATATGAAAAGCATCTGAAAGCATTCAATGCTGTTGATTTTGATGATTTGATTGTCAAACCTCAGGTTATCTTTTCAAAATTTCCTAAAATTCTTGAAAAAACTCAAGCCAGATTTCAATATATCTTGGTTGATGAATTTCAGGATACATCAATCTCACAGTATGATATGATTAAATCCCTTGCTGTTGAATCTAGAAATTTATGCGTTGTTGGAGATGATGATCAGAGTATATATTCATGGCGTGGTGCAAACTATCAAAATATCATTAAATTTGAACAGGACTTTCCAGAAAGAAAAGAAATTATGCTGGAAAGGAACTATCGCTCAAGCAAGACAATTCTTGAGGCTGCCAACAATCTAATCATCAACAACAAAGAGCGAAAAGATAAAAAGCTATGGACAGAAGAGAACAAAGGATCTTCAATATATTTGATGCATCCAGCAAATGGAGAGATGGAAGCCGCATCTGTAACACAAGCTATTATTGACCAACACTTGAAGGAAGGTAGAAATCTCAGTGATTTTGCCATTCTCTCACGAACTAATTCTTTAATTCCTAATTTTGAAACAGCTCTTATGGAAAGAGATATAAGCACAAGAGTTACAGGTACTCAAAGCTTGTTTGATAGAAAAGAAATCAGAGATATTGTAAGCTATTTGAAGGTAATTGCAAATCCTGACGATGATGTAAATTTCTTGAGAATTATCAATACTCCCCGTAGAGGAATAGGTAGAGTTACTGTTGAAAAAATAAGGAAGGTAGCTGATGCTCATAACATGTCTCTCTACAGTGCTCTTTGCTATATGGCAACTTCCACAGATCCATCTTTGCGAGATAGTACAAAGAAATCCCTCACCCGTTTCATGGAGTTTATGGAGTACTATACAAATAAATTCGAAGAGGAAGAGGGACGAAGGAATCAAGTTCTAAGAAACTTGATTAAAGAAATAAATTACAGAGATTATTTGATTGAACTCAATGATACTGAAAAAGCTGTTAATTTCAAACTGAAAGGTATAGAGATACTCTGCAGCATGCTTGCAAAATGGGAAAGAAATCCTTTCAATGAAGGCAAAGATATGCAATCTTGGATCAATCGTATAGCTTTGAATGGTAAAGAGAACCAAGAAGACAATAAAGGCGCTGTAAATTTGATGACAATGCATGCAGCAAAAGGTCTGGAGTTTGATACTGTTTATTTAGTTGGAATTGAGGACCACATCATCCCAAATCAGAGAAGTTTGGAAGAAAACCCTCTAAACATTGACGAAGAGCGCAGACTTTTCTATGTTGCTATAACAAGAGCAAAAAGAAAATTGATCATCAGTTCTTGCCGAAAGAGACAAAAAGGCAAAGATCTGATGTTGAGTTTACCTTCAAGGTTTCTTGAAGAACTGCCTAAAGAGTTGATTGATGAGCAAGATCCTAATAAAATTGCAACAAAACAGGAAATAACTGGCAGTTTTGCTGCACTAAAAGCTAGACTTGCTAAAAAACAGCAGCCTTCTGAATAAAATAGATAAATATTTTTTGGAGAAAATAAATGAACAAACAATTAGTAGAAATTACTAACAAAGCATTGGATGCAAAAATCTGGGAATTCCTAGGTTCAAATGATATCTTTGCTGTAGAAAAAGACGGTGTAAGATATTACATCTACTGCTCAAATACAGAAATACCTCTATCCATCAGAGTTATGAAAGGTGAAAAGCAGCTTAAATCATTGACATCTCTTTTTGATTTTGATGATACACAGAAAACAGATATGGAAAATTTTGAAAACTTCATGACACTAGAATGCATGGAATTGAACCTTTTCTTGCCTGTTGATATGGAAGAAGATACCAAAAGAGAAATAGAGGCCCAAGGCTTCTCTATTAAGGACCAATCATACAGTCCTTTATTCTCAGTTGCAGAAAAGAACACTCTAAGACGTAATCTGGTCGCTGATGAAGAGATAACATTGACTGCAATATTGAATGCACTTATTGAATCTAAAAAATATTTCTCAGCTTTTGGAAAGACTTCAGCAACATCTTCTTTCCAATCTTGGTTCGATTCTTTGAATTTAAAAGATAGTGATAAAGTAGATTACATTCCTCTTGCTAAAATTGAAGGCAGTGAGGTTTCGTTTGTAGCAGAACCTTTTGATTGGTACAGCTTGGCTCCTTCAAAAAAGGATTTACCATTGATTGAAGTTCCAGCTCCAATGGTAGAAGAAGTTAAGAAGGCAAAGAAACTAAAAAGTGCAATCTATGATTTTGAAATATACTTATTACCAGCTCCATTCTCAGAGGATGAAAACAGCAAACCTCAATATCCATATGCTTTCTTGTTAACAGACAAAAAAACAAAAGAGATCATTGATTTGCAGTTGGAATTTGATCTGTTGAAAGAGATGAAAACTTACCCTGTTATAATTCTTGATGTATTTGCTAAAAATGGCAAACCTCAAGCAATTCATTGCTACAGTGAGAGATCTTACAATTACCTCAGTGGTGTATTAAAGGGCTGTGACATCAATATAATGCAAGAAAGCATGAGTGATGAGTACATGGATTTCGCTCTTCAATTACCACACTTACTTCAAGCAGGAGGAAAGACTCATGACCATTCAGAGCATGAAGGTCATGATTGTTCTTCAGAAGGTTGTGATGATTGCGGTTGCGGTTGTGATGATTGCCAATAATATAGAATAAAAATAGGCTGTTAAAATTACGTAAAATAGTTTTAACAGCTTTTTTTATAAGTCTAGAGAATAAATTGCACCTTCGTAAGCTTTTAAATCAATACCATTTTTATCAACCTCAGAAGCTGAATTCAAAGATCTAGTTGAAAAAATATATTTGTTTGTCATCAGCGGTAATCCTATATCAGCTAACTTTATATGCCTGTGATTTTTTGAGAAATTCAACATTATCAAAAGAGCATCATTTTCAGTTGTTCTTATATAACATATTATGTTCTCATCATGTACATCAACAAAGGTAATATCACCATTAACAAGGGCCTCATGTTCTTTCCTCAATTTTATGAATTCTTGATAATAATGAAGCATTGAAGCTTCTTTATTCTGCTGTGTCTGCACACTATTTGCTTCTTTATTGGCCAGAGGTAGATACGGTTTTACATTTGAAAAACCCGCATAGCTTTCTAAAGTCCAAAGCATTGGAGATCTTGCACCATCTCTACCTCTATTTCTGAACAGTCCCTTCTTTCCAACAATATCAAGAGCCTGAGATTTTGAAACTTTGGAATCTTCCATTCCAAGTTCCTCTCCATAATAAATGAAAGGAGTTCCTCTTTGTGTTAAATTGAACATTGCTGCCAATCTAGCTCTGGTTATATTGCCTTTGAATCTGGTTCTGAGTCTTGTTTTGAATTGATTTGATATGACCCAAGCTGGCCAACTGGTATCAGTTGCATTGTACCAACGTTGAGCCGCATCTATCCAAATTTTTGGTCGGAATTTTGTATTTATGAAGGTGTAATCAAAAACAAGATTCATCTCATCTTTCACTCGCCCACCATAATATGATGCTGCAAGTTCTGGTTCCCCCGGCATCTCAACAATTACCTCACCAAGCAATATCTTTTCTTCTCCCTCATATTCTTTACATATTTCTCTGAGCTCTTTTGCTCTTCTATGTGAGAAAGGTCGATTTCTATCAAATATATGCCGGTGTGAATGATATCCTCTGTTGAATAGACCCCCAGGATATTTTGGATTATCCCGTAAATCTTTATCCTTAACCACCATATTTATAGCATTGCAATTTATTCCATCAACTCCACGATTGAACCAAAAACGTAATATATCAGAGAACTCATCGATTACAGCTTGGTTTCTCCAGTTCAAATCTGGTTCTTCTTTTGAAAATGAATGCATGTAGTATTGCCCTCTACTTTCATTGAAAGTCCAAGCCTTACCACCATTTCTCGATAACCAATTATTAGGTATTTCATCAGCCCAAATATAATATTCACTTTTATCATTATCTTTACCGCTGCAGCTTTCTTTGAACCATGGATGAGCATGTGAGGTGAAATCAACAGGAATATCTATTATCAATTTCAACCCATTATCATGAACAGCTCTCACCAAAATGTCAAAATCTTCAATTGTTCCAACATATGGGTCCACCTTTTTAAAATCGACAACATCATAACCACTGTCAAGGAATTCAGTTTCAAAAAAAGGAGATAAACTGATTGCTCCAACACCAATAGATTTAACATAATCAAGTCGAGATGTGATACCATTTAAGTCCCCTATTCCATCTTCATTAGTATCTTGGAAACTTCGTGTAAAGATTTGATATATTACCTCTTTTTGCCACCATGCTAATTCCATCATTATACTCCAAATTGAATGTCTGTTTTTTGTTATTCATTATAGCATCAATATATAAAAAATAAAGAAATTTAAGAATCTATAAAAAGGAATATATAGTGAATTTTTATTACATTATCACTTTAAATCAAAATCTTTTATACCCAATTAGGTATACTATTGTGCATTTGTTTTATTTTTATTGCCCAAAAAAAAATGCTCCTAATATAGGAACATTCTTTGTAACATATACAAATATGAATTATTCGTTATCATCTTCAGTATTGAATTTAAAATTCTTTTGAAAATATTTAAGTGCAAATCTTAGTCCAGAAGCCCATCCAAGCCCCATTTCACCAAACTGAGATT
>JALNVT010000044.1 GCA_023231265.1 Sphaerochaetaceae bacterium | reverse complement strand
CGAAGCTTTGCTTCCATCTCTTCAATTTTAGCCAATCTCTCTCTGGCTTCCTCTCTCTTTCTTTCAAGAGATTTTATGATCTCACTCATCTGCAGAGAATCGGAACCAAGATATTGCTTTGCCTTGCTTATCACTTCAGTTGGAAGATTCATTCTTTCAGCAGTATCAATTGCATGAGAGTCTCCAGGAAGTCCTGTTACAACTCGGAAAGTTGGAAGATGTGATGATTCATTGAATTCCATTGAAGCATTCAATAAATTGTCCTCACCATAAGCTTTCAATTTCAAAGCTGCTTGGTGTGATGTTATCAGAGATAGCTTTGCTTTATCTTTCAGAAAATCAACAACACTGCAGGCAATAGCTCCACCTTCTGTTGGATCTGTTCCAGATCCAAGCTCATCAAGAATGACAAGAGATTTATCAGTTGTATTCTTCAATATATTTGATAGGGTGTTCATGTGACCACTGAAAGTTGAAAGAGCTTCTTCAATGCTCTGATCATCTCCGATATCAGTATATATCTTATCAAATATAGGAAGAGTTGATCCTTCATGACATGGAATGAATCCACAGAATTGGTTTATGAGTGCAAACAGACCTACAGTTTTTATTGTTACTGTCTTACCACCTGCATTTGGTCCAGATAGAACAACAGCTTTTATGTTATCTTCTATCTCAAATGTGATGGGAACAGCTTTCTCACCGAGGAGTGGATGGCGAGCCATGAGCAGTTTTGTTGAATTCTTATCAAGATTTGTCTTGCTGCAGTGATTCTTTGATGCCCAACTTGCAAGTGCGTAAAGAACATCAGCTTTGATCACCTTTGAAGATAAGGTACGAAGCTTGTCTTCAATTGCTCTCAAGCTCTTTGTGAGCTCACCATAAATTTTGGCCATCTCAATAAGAATCTGCTGCTCAGCAAGAATTACAGAGTTGTTCAATTCAACCAACTGATAGGGCTCCATGAAGATGGTATTCCCTGAGGCACTTGAGCTATGAACAAAACCCTTGACTTTTGCCTTGCTATCTGCTTTGACAGCAACAACTATCCTATCATCACGAATTGTCTCAACATCGTTTTGAAGAGATTCTTTGTTGCTTCTTATGAAACTCTTTGAGAAAGAGGAACGAGAGCTTCTTGCACTCTCCACCTTATCTACAAGACGTTTTATTGCCGGATGACTGTCTTTGATCTTACCTGTATCATCCAAAGCATAGAATGCTTCATTCTGATATCTGATCAAATCTTCATCAATCTCCTCTCCCACTAAATCCTTAACAAGGGAATTTGGACGATTGTCAAAAATCGGAGAGTGAAGGAAATGGCATAGTGATTTAGCACTTTCAATGTAAGATGCTGCATCAAGCAATTCAATTCCATCCAAGCTCTGATATGTTATATTCAACTCATTGAATACATTTTTCAAATCAACAAAAGCCATCGGATTGTTGACTCTTGGGTTCTCAATCAATGTCTTTATGACATCGACCCTGTTCTGTATTTCAGATAGTTTCTCTTTATTTGTGGTGAATGCTCTTCTCTCAAGTCGAGCTGCACCTGCTTCACTGAGTGCATTCTTCTTCATCTTGCTCAGTACCTGATCAAAACCAAGATCACTCACTGTTTTTTCATTTATTCTCATTTTAACTCTATTTAATATTTTTTCTTTTTTGATGGTATCTTGTATCGAGATTTGCTGGTTGAGCCTGTGCTGCCCTTCCAAAAAGGTCCCTGAAGAGTCAATGAATCGAGCATTCTTAAATAGCTCTCATATCGATCTTCATCAATATCTCCACTCTCCACCAATCTCTTGATCTCACAGTCTGGTTCATCAGTGTGAGTGCAACCATCAAATGCACATTTGTCTCTATTCTCAACAAACTCAGGGAAAGATTGTGCTATCTCCAACTCTGATTTATGAGGTACCATTATCTCTCTGACTCCAGGAGTATCAACTATCGTGACATCACCTTTTGTGAGCAGTTGGGAGAAGTTCGTTGTATGACGACCTCTATCATGTTTGCTGCTTATCTCATTTGTTCTTTGATCTGTTCCAAGTATCTCATTGATCAAAGTTGATTTACCAACACCACTCTGACCAACAAAAGCTACCTTTTTGTTCTTCACTATTTCGATGAGTTCATCAACCCCATCAAGGTTCTTTGCGCTGACCTTTATTGTCTGATAACCAAGTTTTTCAAACAATTCAAATCTCTCTTTTTCTTTTTCTTTCAACCCTAAATCAGATTTATTCAAAACTATCAAAAGAGGAACTCCCTGACAGCAGGCAATGACTCTATCAATAAAACGGGGTCTAAACGGAGGATTGCAGCATGATGCCACACAGACCATGAGATCCATATTTGCAACTACTGTTTGGTTGCACTGGCCCTTCACATTCCACCTTTGGAAACAGTTATTTCTTTCCAAGCGACTTGTTATCAAACCTTCCATGTTTGTAGATGGAGTAAACTCCACTTCATCTCCTACTGCCAATGGATTATATTCATCATTTACGGTAGATAAAAGTTTACCCTTAATTCTGCACATATAAGTTTCAGTGCCATCACTCACGGTATAAATATTGTTTATACCTCTTAAAATTGTTCCTATCATGGTTACATAATAAGAAATAGTAAAATAGTTGGCAAGCAAGTTAAAACTTATTCTTGTAAAATATATCATTATTAATTTCTTTTTCTTAAATTGAGGTGATTTTATAGATATATGAGCCCTGGCACTATGTAAAATTCGTCAATCCTTCGAGTAAAAACCGGATAGCAATCGATGAAAAAAAAAGAGCTCATCAATTATATGCAGCATCTACAAATAATAGATATCAAGTCAATGCATTGAACAATCAAAAACAAACTGCATTTTCTATCAGCTAATTTGCACAAACACATGCTTTTATTATCAATAAAAACCTTGACAAGTTACTCTCTTCTGTTATTCTTAAATTATGTTTAGTTTTAAAACTTGTAAGAAGGACAGCTGCAATGCATTTGTCTGTTTAGATTCAGAATATTGTTATGTTCACTCTTCAAACAAGAGTGATCTTCTTAGAGAGATGTACAGAAAAATTCAAGAGGATGAAGAGGTAAGAGACGTCTCTTTCTCTCACGGAGAATTTGATGGACTTTCAGTTGCTTCAAAAGTATTTTCAAGCTCTGATTTTTCCTGGTGCACTTTCAGAAATATGGATTTTTCAAAAACAAGTATAAGAACTTGCTTGTTTCATTTTTGCTACTTCAAAGACTGCACTTTTACTGAGTCAGATATAAGATATTCAGTCTTTTCAGGCAGCAAAATAATCAACACAACATTCCATGATTCCATGTTGATACATAACAACTTCTCCGGAATAGATTCTTGGTACACCGACTTCAGCAGCAGCGATCTGTATTACACAACATTTGCTACAGCCTGCATGAGAGATACCAATTTTGAAGATTGCAATTTGAAGAAGTCAGATTTCAGCAATACCGAACGACGTAGGGTCAATTTCAAATACTCCAACTTTGAGGACAGCCTATCATGAGAATATATCAACACTTTTCAACAGTAGGATTCTGCAACACATATATCATTGGTAATGAAGATGGCTCTGATGCAATTTTAATTGATCCAGGTCAGGTTGATAATGATCTGATTACAATGATTGAATCACATAAGTTCAACTTGAAAACAGTTCTTCTGACTCACAGACATGAATCTCATTCAAAGGGAGTGAAGACTCTGCTGAAGATCTATCAACCAACTATTTTTGCTTTTGCATCTTCTGTTTATGACTTTCCAGTGATTCCACTTGAGGACAAGATGTACAACAAAGAAACTCTTGCAGAATTGAAATTCTCGTTTGAATGCAGTGGGATTGAAGTTGAAGCCATTCACCTTCCAGGTCACTGCATTGATTCAATTGTTTGGAAGATTGGTCATGCTTTATTCACTGGTGATACACTTCTTGCAAGCAGAATTGGCTCTACCCCAGGTTACATGGAAAGATCACTTCTGATCAATTCAATAAATCAGAAACTGATGTGTCTAAATGACAATTTTCTTGTGTTCCCAGGACATGGTGCTCCAACCACAATTCTATGTGAGAAGAATTTCAACAGCGATTTAAATGATGAAATTGCCTCTCCATGGATGAAGAGGCAGATCAACTTAGAAAAGAGCAATCGTTTCTAATATTTACTATTTTTTATGATTTGCCATTTTTGTGGCAGATTCATAGTATTTATCTTCAAAGCCTTTTTCCTGTTCAAATGATGGTAATGGTCTCAAAACATCTTTGAATCGTTGAGGCATTGGAGAGTTAAATACCATATGCTCACCTGTTACAGGATGGTCAATCTCAAGCCTTATTGCATGAAGCATCAATGTAGCATCTTTATATTTCTTGCTCTGCTTGCTGTAGATAGGATCTCCCAATACTGGATGATTTATTGAAGCAAGATGAACTCTGATCTGATGAGTTCTTCCTGTGTGAATGTTGACTCTCAAAAGAGCAAAACCTTCATACTGCTTGAGTACAACATAGGTTGTATCTGCTTTCTTTCCTTCGTCATCTTTACAGATTGTAAACTTCTTTCTATCTTTAGGGTCTCTTTTTATATTTGTATAAATTCTACCTCTGCGCTTTGTAAAATGTCCCTTTACAATTGCTATGTAGGACTTACGGGTTGTTCTCTCTTTGAACTGCTCCACAAGATTGTAATAGCTGTCTTTATTAAGAGCAACAACCATTGTACCACTTGTGTCTTTATCAAGACGATGAACAACACCAGGTCTCATTTGATCAATTCCAAATGATTGTACCTCTTCATCATCATCATCACCATCTTCTTCAGCTTCAACAACTTCTTCTTTAAAAGCCTCAGCAAAACTTGGTCCAATGTGATGCACCAATGCATTGACAAGAGTACCATCAAAGTTACCAGCACCTGGATGGACCACAAGTCCCTGTTCTTTATTGATAGCAATGATATCTTTATCTTCATATATAACATCAAGAGGAATATCGTATGGCGTCAGATCTACAAACTCATCCAATTGATAAGAAAAATCAATCACCTGACCGTTCACAACTTTAGCGCTGTTCTTAACCTTCTTTCCATCAACAAGAATTACAGCATCAGTAGATGATACCTGTGTTCTGCTTAGCTCTTCTATGTTTGCTGCAAGATATGCATCAACTCTTACTTTCTTCTCTTGATTCTCTACAACAATTGTATGTTGAATTTCTCGTATTGCCATTCTTATTCCATTTCTCCAATTACATAATCCGCGATAGCTATGCACAAAGACAATCCAGCTGCTACTGAAAGCTCGCATAATACTTCAGTTGTATCATCACTTATCGAATCCATAACACCTACATTTGTAGCAACACTGTATGACAGCATAGTCAGTGGCATTGTAACCGCAAGAGAACCAAAGAACAGGCTCTCCCCTCGTCTCAATTTAACACTCCAATCTGGAAATTCATTGACACTGTATGGTTCATAATCAACCAGATTCAAGTCACTGCTGAATACCGGTGTTAAAATTGATAACGACATAACCAAAAGTAATAATATAGCTTTCTTTTTCACAACTCTGTCCTTATTTTTTACTGTAATCTCTAGCTCCAAAGATCTTAGTACCAACTCGAATCATTGTAGATTCACATTCCAGTGCAATCTGATAATCACCACTCATGCCCATGCTGAGCTCTTTGAGCTCAATATCGCAATCTTTTTCTAATTTATTTCTCATATCTTTAAGAGATAAGAAGGCCTCTCTGACTTCTTCTTCACTGCCACCCAATGGTCCAATTGTCATCAATCCATTGATTCTAACGTTAGATAATTCTTTTGATTCAATTACTGTTTCTTTAATTGATTCATACGATGAAAAACCTGTCTTATTTGCATCACCACTGGTGTTATATTCAAGTAGAATATTCATGATGCAACCAATCTCAGCACTCTTTTTGTTGATAGCTCTCAACAATTTGAGAGAATCGACACTATCGATTGAATCAACAAGTGGTACAGCCTTTTTAACTTTATTAGATTGTAAATGTCCAATTAAATGCAATTCCAAATCACTTGGCCTATCTTTTTTAGCTGGGAACTTTGATTCAATCTCTTGAACTCTGTTCTCTCCAAATAATCTCTCTCCAAGTTCATAAGCTTCTTCAATTGCTTCATAAGGATGGTTCTTACTTACTGCCATCAATCTTGCAGGAGAAGCTGATTCTTCAATCGTCTCATGTAATTGTTCTAATACTTCTTTCATCTTTGCCTCATATTATATAATAATAATATTAAAAATATAAATTATCATATCGATAATATATGTTTTTACTATCATATTTTAATCATTTCTAATTGTTATGATGGTGAATCTATAAAATTCACCATCATAAATGTTCTATTTATTCATATTCTTCAATCTAGCTTTTCTGTTCTCAATGGCAAGATTGAGTTTTTCAGAACGTCTTTTTCTCTCTTCCATACCTCTATCAATGAAGCTCTTCATCTGCATCTTGAACAATTCAACTCTCAAAGTTGCTTCATGATTCTTCAATTTCATTGTTGGGTAGGCAATAAATATTTTGTAGCTTCTAGCAGCAAAAGCAGCCTTCTGACTCTCAAGTTCAGCTCTCTGTTTTGCTATCTCAGCTTCAAGTCTAGCTCTAGCTTCAGCCATCGACTTAGGAGAGTTAGCAGAGAGTGCAACAATTTTTGTTTCAAGCTCATCACTCTTAATTCTAATATCATCCAGAGCTCTTGTGAAGACTTTCATTCTAGTTATAGATAAAGCAAGATCAAAAGTCATGACAACCTCGATAGCACGAGAGGTATAGAATATTGCTATTGCACTTATCTTGTCCAACTTTCCAACCGAATCAACGATGAAAGGATGAATTATGTAAACAACACATATACCAAGCAATCCGAATAGTACTGAATTTACGAGACATACTCTACCATTGAGGTTGATTTTATAATTTTTATAATCCCACAGTTTGACTTTGAAAGCTTTTTCAAGAATCAAAGATCCCATATATTCAATGAAAGAACATATGAGAGCTGCTCCAATAAATACACTCAGAGGATTTGATGGTGCTGCTGTATTTGCCAAAAGAGGCTTTATTGCATACGCAATTGCCATTCCACCAAAGCCATAAATTGGTAAGTAAGGTCCTTTTAGGAACCCTCTGTTTGTCAGATGTTTATCAAGTACTCCACAATATGATACCTCCACAATCCAACCCACAACACTGTAGATGAAGAAGTAGATCACAATCATATCCACATTCACTATCATAAACGTTTTTCTCCCAAAAAAATATTTTTTCTAATTTTACACTGTAAAAATAAGATAAGCAATGCTAATTACATATTAACTTATACTTGCACTCAGCAGTTTCTTTGTATATGGATGTTGAGGATTGTTGAATAACTCCTCTGTCTGATTTTTTTCAACTATAACACCGTTTTCCATCACAGCTATTGTGTCTGCAATGTAGGATACAACATTTAAATCATGAGTGATGAATAAATAAGTGAGATTCAAATTTTTCTGAAGATTCATAAGCAGATTGAGAATTTGAGCTTGAATGCTCACATCCAATGCAGAAACACATTCATCCAATATGAGAACCTTGGGATCAAGCACCAGTGCTATTGCAATTGATAGTCTCTGCTTGAGACCTCCAGATAGCTCTCCTGGATAGCTATCTATGTAGGCAGAAGATAGTCCAACAATCTTCATCATCTCAAGAGCTTTTTTCCTACGAAATTCTTTATCGCCAATTTTATGTATCACAAGTGGCTCTTTTATGAGCTGGCCCACTGTCATCAGAGAATCAAGAGATGAGGATGGATCTTGAAATACAATCTGAACCTCTTTATAAAATTCCTTCTTTCTTTTGCCCTTCAAAGTACTCAAATCAACATTGTTTACAGAGATACTTCCTGAAGTTGGTTTCAAGAGATTGAGCAATATTGCAGCAAGTGTTGATTTACCACATCCTGACTCTCCAACAAGTCCAACAGACTCACCTTCATTGATGATCAGATCAAGGTCCTTGATTATTGGAGTGCCCTGTGAGTAGCTGAAACATACTTTATCGCATTTTATCAGTTCAGTTTTTTGCATCACTTTTGATCCTTTCTAATTCTTCTTCAAGATTGATTAGATGACAGAACAGAGACCTGCTGCCAACTCTCTGCTCCTCGAGTTTCTTTACATAGCAGACGGGCTTTGCTAGATAGCAACGAGAGGCAAATGGACATCCCATTCCAGATCTTCTTTCAAGAGTGGGAACATTTCCTTTGATTGTAGAGAGAGTCTTACCACGTTTTTTGATGGATGGTATTGAGTCAATCAGTCCCTTTGTGTATGGATGAATTGGATTTTCAATCAAATCTGATGAGATACCACTTTCCACTATCAATCCTGCATACATAACATAAATTCTCTCACAGAAGTTCTTAACGACGCCAAGATCATGAGATATGAAGAGAACTGATAAAGATAACTCCTCATTCATCTGCTTCAATATCTTCAATATCTGACTCTGCACTGTGACATCAAGAGCTGTTGTTGGCTCATCTGCAACAAGCAGACATGGATTGTTTATCAATGACAGTGCGATGAGCACTCTCTGTCTCATACCACCTGATAACTGATGAGGATAGCTATCATAGACAAGCTCAGGATTTCTGAGTTCAACAGCTCTCAGCATGTCCATTATTCTGCTCTTCAAATCAACGCTGTTGATGCTCTCATCAGCATGAGCAACAATTGATTCTTTTATCTGATTTCCAATTTTAACAAGAGGATCAAGAGCACTCATTGGCTCCTGGAATATGATTGAGAAGTCCTTGCCTCTCTTATCATTCCACATCTCTCGAGAGTATGAGAGGACATCCTCTCCGTTGATTTCAATCTGACCATCAACGATCTTTGAATTTGATGGTTGAAGATTCACTATGGAAAGAGCAGTCAGAGATTTACCACAACCTGACTCACCTACCAATCCAACGACCTCTCCTTTTTCTACATAGAGAGATATATCATTTACAGCTTTTACCTCTTTATCTTTTATTTTGAAAGATAAAGTGAAATTGTCGATTTCAAGAACTTTATTCATTTTGCCCCTCTCTTTCCTGAACTTCCTGTATGCCATCACCTATCAAATTGAAACCAAGAACCAGAACTGTAATAGCAAGAGTAGGTATCAAAACATAGGTAGGATTTTGGAATATGTAAGGCTGTGCATCAGATACCATCTTACCAAACGAAGGTGTTGGTGGCTGAATTCCAAGACCAAGATAGCTGAGTCCTGCCTCAGATATTACAGCTGTTGCAAATGTAAGAGATGCCGTGACCATCAGTGATGGTACTATATGAGGCAATATGTGATGTATCATAATTCTTATGTTACCTGCACCTCTTGCCTTTGTTGATAGAACAAATGCACTCTCTCTGTATTTAACAAATCCAGAACGAGATATTCTTGCAAACTTTGGAAGGCTTATGAGAGCCAGTGCCACTATGATGATTTTCAAACTGACATCAAATACAGCAATCAACATGAGGGCTATGAGAATACCTGGAAAACTCATGAGAGTATCAATTATCTTCATCATCAATTCATCGATCTTTCCACCAAAATATCCTGCAACGGCGCCAAGAGGAATGCCAATGAGAGAGCCAAGAAGGACAACCCAAAAACCTATTGAAAGAGATATTCTAGATCCCACCATAAGACGTGATAATATATCGCGACCTAGATGGTCGGTTCCAAGAAGATGGGCTCTTGATGCCCCTTTCAATTTATGTGCAATATCGATGGCATTTGGATCATATGGAAGAGCTACAAGCCCTGCAATCATCAATATCAAAATCAATGAAAGAAAGATCAATCCCACCACTATATTTTTATTTTTGAAGTATCTAATCATCACCTTTTATCCTAATTCTTGGGTCTATAACTCCATAGAGTAAATCAACAATCATGTTTGTGATAACAACTATTATTGATAGATACAGAACAAGAGCCTGTATCAAGGGTAAGTCTCTTGAAGTAATTGAGGATGTAATGAGCTTTCCAATGCCGGGCAAGGAGAACACATTCTCAATTATAATTGATCCACCAAGCACCTCTGATACAAGTATTCCGAAGATTGTGATTACTGGTATGAGAGAGTTTCTCAGTATGTGCTTGTAGAGAATCTGGTTCTCACTGAGACCAATGCTTCTGTTTGTTCTAACATAATCTTCCCTTCTCTCACTCACTATATTGGATCTCAAATATCTTATTATGACAGCAGCTCCTCCAAAAGCGATTGAAAGAGATGGAAGCAATAGAGATTTGAAGCAGCCAAAAGGACTTTCCGAGAATGCAATGTAGCCCAAAGAAGGCAATATCTTAAGCTTTATGGAGAATATATCAATCAGCAGAATTGCAACACAGAATGATGGGATTGCCATTCCAAGTTGCGAAAGAATTGATAGAGGAATCACCTTCTTCTCTTTGTCTCGTTTAGCTATGAATATTCCAACAGGAATACCGATGATTATTGAAAGAAGCAGCGACAAAAAAGCCAACTGGGCTGTAATTGTTATTGATGAACTTATCAATGCTGCTACAGGTCTTTGATATTTATAAGATGTACCGAAATCGCCCTGCACTGCACGCAATACCCAATTGGTATAACGTATCACTGGATTCTTATCTAAATCCATTGTAGAACGGAGAGCCTCTATCTGTTGAGGGTTGGCATCCACGCCAAGAATCATCTGAGCTGGATCACCTGGTACCAACTGAAAAATAGAAAATGTAAGTACAGAAACTAAAAATAGAGTTATGAGAGTACTTAGTAATTTTCTAGTGTAATAATGCATTTTCTAACTCCTAACTAAATTATAAAACAGATATACAATACTATACAATCGTTTAATTGATAATACATATAAAAACACCTCTGAATAAATAAAATATCCAAAGGTGATGTATTTTTTCTGTACTTTTATATCAATTATTATTCTTCATAATAAAGAGATGAAAAATTGATGGTGTACACAGGATAGAATTTGTATCCCTTAAGATCAGATCTCATTGCAACAATATTGCTTGGAGAGCAGATGAATGCACAACCTGCATCCTCAGCAACTACCTTCTGAGCTTCTTTATAGAGTTCAATTTTATCTTCAGATGAGGCATTTACAGCTTCATTGATTAGCTCATCATACTTGCTGTTGCTGTAGTTCATGAAGTTGTTGTGATAACCTGTTGTGTAACGAACAAGACTCTCATAAGGATCAAGCTTTCCATCAATACCAATGATGGTTGATGTGTAATTTCTTCCATAATAAACATCATCAAGCCAAGTTCCCCACTCAACTGTTTTTATATTCAACTTGATTCCAACTTTTGCAAGATTCTGCTGAACAATCTGAGAGGTATCAACATGCTGCCAATAATTTCCTGGAACAGTCACCTCTAAATCAAAACCATTTGGATAACCTGCTTCACTCAAGAGTTTTTTTGCACCTTCAACATCGTAGGAATACATTCCTTCGATATCACTGTTGTAAGTATCTTTGAATACCGGAGAGAGGTTTGAATATACTGGCTCTGCATATCCATCAAAAACACCTCCAATAACATCTTCTTTGTTAATTGCCATTGTGATAGCTTTTCTTACTCTCACATCATCTAATGGTTTTACATCGTTGTTGAAAACAAGAAGTGATACAAGATTTCTGACACCGCTTATAACAGTGTAGTTGTTTTTGAACATATCAACATTGTTTGATGAGATATCTGCAATATCTATCTGACCGGATTGAAGAGCCGCTACAACTGATGATGAATCACTCATTATATAGACCTCAACATTTTTTATTGAAGGATAATTATCTTCATCATAGTAATCATCATTTCTTACAAACACCAATTCCTGAGATGGAGTGTATGAGACAAATTTATATGGACCTGTTCCAATAGGATGTGTTGCTTCATCACTGTAATCCTCAGGCAATATCTTTGTGAGAGCAGCCGATATCAAAAATGAGGACTGGGCGCTCTTCAATGTAATTTGGAAGGTGTAGTCATCAATCACCTCACATTTATCAATGCTTGGAAATTTATAAGTTGTACCATCACTGTCATCTAGACTCAGATATGAATACAGAACATCTGAGCTTGTCAGATGAGTACCGTTGTGGAAATACACATCGTCTCTCAGATAAAAAGTGTAGACCAATCCATCATCACTGACGGTATAGGATTTACTTATCTGCGGATTCAAGTTTCCACCTTCATCAAAGGAAAGAAGCCCCTCAAAAACATTACCAAATATTGCAGATGTATCTGATGCTGCACTCAACCAAGGATCAAGAGAATCAGGCTCTGATGCAATATTCAATCTGACAGTATCAGGAACCTTTCCTGCAGTTGCTTCAGCTTCTTTATTTCCGCCAGCAAAAGCTGTTGATATTGCCATCAAAGAAATCAAGCTGGTCATTAAAATTATTTTATGTAATTTCATTTTGTCTCCCATTTATTCACAATTTAATTTTGCCATTAAATTCACCCAAATAATAATATTAATTAAATGCTAATGCAACATGCAAACTTTTAGGTTGTTTTTATGTATAAATCACTTTTTGAGACTACTTATTCAATAGACATCTATTGATTTTGATATCATGAGATGCAATACAATGATGAAGACTGAACTTCATATTCCAGAATTACAATATTTTTTTTTCATAAAAACATTGACAAGAAAAGCATTAGATGATACTTTTAGAAACGTAATCGGGCGGATAGCTCAGTGGGAGAGCGGTTGCTTTACACGCAACTGGTCGGGGGTTCAAATCCCTCTCCGCTCATTAGATTCTCAGTTTTGAGAATCTTTTTTTTATCTCAATTCAAAACTTTACATTTCTAAATTCATCAAAATTGGCAATCAAAATATCAATTTAAGGCACTCATAATAGATATTATAAAATACCCAACTAGGAATGATAATGTATCTATTATCAAGACAGATTCTAACAACATCACTAACAAACATCACTTCAAAATCGAACCCTAAACAATCGCAGCAGTTTTATTGAAGATTGAGATAATAAGTCCTGATGAATTCAGACCACTCTGATGAGAATATCTTGAAGCTCACAGAAGAGCAGAAAACAGTGATAACTTCTTCATGATGCAAGAAAAAATCACATTCACCATCACTTATGTTTGTGTTTTCTAGCTCAAATATTTCAAAATGAGAAATTCATCATCTCTCAATATTCAGAGCAGCTGTTCAATCAAAATAACTGTTTAACATGGCGTTTTATAATTATTGATTTTTTTTCATATTATTTATTGACAGAAACCTGGGTAAATGTTATTTTAGCTAAGCAATCGGGCGGATAGCTCAGTGGGAGAGCGGTTGCTTTACACGCAACTGGTCGGGGGTTCAAATCCCTCTCCGCTCATAAGATTCTCAAGTTTTGAGAATCTTTTTTTTATCTTTAAATTGTTGTTTTCACATTAAATCCAAGTCAGCATTGCATCACATGGTTTTTGATTGATCAAGAATGAATTTCTCCTTCTTTGACCCCAAAACTATGCCAACTGCAGGACAAAGATAGAATCAGGTAAAAAAATAAACTAAAAAACATTTTTTTATTGACATGATTCAAAGTAAATGATAGTTTAAGCAACGTAGTCGGGCGGATAGCTCAGTGGGAGAGCGGTTGCTTTACACGCAACTGGTCGGGGGTTCAAATCCCTCTCCGCTCATAAGATTCTCAGTTTTGGGAATCTTTTTT
>JALNVT010000043.1 GCA_023231265.1 Sphaerochaetaceae bacterium | reverse complement strand
CTAAAGACCTTGCAATTGCAATTCTCTGCTTCTCACCACCAGAAAGTTGATCAACTCTCTGTTTTGCTCTATCTCCAAGTCCTACAAGATTAAGAAGTTCTTCTGCCTTCTGATTTGCTTTTGATTTTGAGACACCATCAATTAAAAGAGGCATCATAATATTTTCTATGGCATTGAAATCATCAAGGAGTAAACTGTTTTGGAATATGAATCCCATCTTTTTGTTTCTTAATGAGCACAGTTCTTTCTCACTCATTTTGGAGATTTCTTTTCCATCTATTTTGATGCTTCCAGAAGTTGGCTTCAAAAGAGATGCTGCTATCTGAAGTAAAGTAGATTTACCACAGCCACTCTTACCAACAATTGATACACTATCACCACTCTCTACTGAAAAGCTAAGGTCACTGAGTATCTCAAGTTTTTTCTTTGATGGTAAGGGAAAGCTCTTTGATAAATCCTCAATTTCTAATATTTTACTCATTGTTTAAAATCTCCATTCCATCATTTTTCAATATTCTTCTAGATTCAAAATAACTCATTATATAAGTCAAAACCAAAATAGGAGCTGCTATTGTTATGCAGCTGACAAGCGAGAAATCAAGTTTCAGAGGAACACTAAAAATGGCAAACTGTCCATCAGTAATTCTATATAACAGACGTATCATAGAAGCAGCATTTTTCAAAAAAAGAATAGATAAAATGGATCCACTCAGAACTCCCGCTGTTGATATTATCAAAGCTTGAATTGTAAATATGTCAACAATATCTCTTTTCTTCAATCCCATTACAGATAGCATTGCTATTTCATTGCGTTTTAGATTGAGAAGATTTTTTGATGACGAGTGTAAATTTACAAGAACAATTATACTCATCACTGATAGAGTCAGATACATCAAGAATTGTTCCAACTTCATAGCAGCATAGAGACTTTGATTCTGCTCTATCCAGGTATGCACAACACCACTGTCTCCTACGATTTTTTCTATTTTTTCAACATCTCCATAAACTGCAAGTTGGGTCTCTGTATACGGAGCCATTTTTAACAGTGTTGATCTATCCATCAAGAAATATGCTGAGTTAAAAGATGAGAGAGGTGTGGAATAAATTCCACTTATATAGCTGTATGTTTTCATAGCAACCACAGGTATGGTCCCTCCTTTTTTAAGGATTGTTAATGGTACATCATCTTTAAGTTTTAAATTATTCAGCAGCGCAGTTGAATATGATATGCTGAGTCCATTTTCAGATATGGAGCCTGCATACATCTCATATGGTAGATCTTCAGCTTGATCTGAATCAAAGGCTCTTATTGTAGCAAATACAGATTCAGAGCCACTTCCTTTGAGAATTGCTGGAAGCTCACTGAATTTATAAACTCTGTAATCTTCTTGCTGCAGCTTTGAATAAAGAGTATCTAAATTTTCATCATCAACATCAATTATTGCATCATAACTTTGATACTGGCGTATGCTGCTGAATCTTTGGTCCTGGAGACCTATCATAAATGATATAACAACATTTAAAGCAAAGGTACAAAAAAGAAGACCTATCGCGATTCTGATGCTTGACCTTCTGTGCCTATTTTGTGAAGAAAAAGCATAACGAGATGCAATTTTTAATTTCATTTGTTACCTCTTCTCATATTTAACATCAAGAATTGTTTTACCATCAAAACTATAAATAATTGTGCAGTACTTTTTTCCGTCTTTATATAAAATTTCATTTTTTCTATCAGAATCGTCAAAAAAGGTTCTACTCTGGAGAGCACCATCATAAGTCATCTCAATAGAGTCTTCTTTGTTATTTTTATAAAATGTGGTGATTGCAATATCTGTTTTCTTATTATTGATTATTTCACTCTTAGTTTCAACTTGTTTTAGAACGTTATTGTCATTATCTAATTCAAAATCTACAGTTGAAATGATATTGCCAGCATCATCACTCTCCTCTGTTCTATAAAGTGAACCAGATGTATTGTAAAATTCTTTATAATTGTAACCATCTTTGAAAGTTTCTATAACCAGTGAACCATCATCATTTATATTTGCATCGTTGAATGATAGAGTTACATCCCCTTCATATTTTGTTAAAGTAAGTAGTGTGTGATAAGCACTGATTCTGGTGTAAGTTTCATCGTTTGAAATGAGCAATTCTTTGTTTTCTTCATTGTCTTTGAATACATAGTATTCAAACTCACCATCAGCTTCTTGAAATATTGAAATCATAGAATTACCAGAATAGTAATAGCGGGAGAAAGAGATGATCTCACCATTTTGTTTTTCAACTTTGGTGATCAACCGATTGCCATCATAAGTATAGACTGTCTGCTTACTGCCTGATGTTCTTCTTACCAATAGAAGGTTATTATAAACCTCTTCCGTTTTAATATTCCCTTCTTCTACCAGTATCTTTTTTAAAGATCCCATTTCACTTGTGATGGTTTTTTTTATCAATCTATCATTAAAATAGAGAAAAGTAGTAACTTCATTATTATCAGTTACTACTTCAAGTTTGTATTCTGTACTACCATCTGCTGGTCCCAATTTTTGGGAGATTGCATTTGAATTATAAACAGCACTTTCTGCAAAAAGAGAAAGTGAAATTATAAATAACATTGTTGCAAGCAGAATTTTTTTCATAAAGAAATATTACCACTAATTAGATGATAAACCAACTAGAGAATCAAGAAATTCTTCCTTATCAAAAGGTTTTATATCTCCATAATGCTCACCAATACCTACATATGCAATTGGAATGTTCAGTTTGTCCCCAATCTGAATCAAAGCTCCACCTTTAGCAAGGCTGTCATATTTAGATAGAATCAAGCCATCTATTCCTATTGCTTCATTGAAAAGTTCTGCTTGGGAAAAACCATTTTGACCTGTTGTGCTGTCTATTACGAGTAATTTTTTATAATGTGCATCATCAATACCTTTAGCTTTGATTACTTTATCTATTTTCTGAAGTTCTCGAAGAAGGTTGTTTTTGTTGTGCATTCTACCAGCTGTATCAGCCAAAATTATGTTATCGCCTTTAGCTCTAGCACTTGAGATGGCATCAAAAATTACTGCACCTGGATCTGAGCCATTATTCTGTTTGACAATTCTAACTCCAATTCTATCAGCGTGCAACTGAAGTTGGTCAATTGCTGCGGCTCTGAATGTATCAGCTGCAGCTAGCAAGACACTGTGTCCATCTGCTTTTAAATCGTATGCTAGTTTTGCTATTGATGTAGTTTTTCCAACACCATTGACACCCAATACTAAAAAAATAGTCAAATCATCTTTTTCAATCTCAGGTTTGTATTCTTTTATTTTTGGTTCCAATAATCTTTTAACAATCTGCTGTAATTCTTCTTCCGTTTTTGGTTTTTCTTTTTTTGCAATTTCTCGTAACTGATCTGATATATCCATTGCGATGCTTGCGCCAAGGTCACCTTCAACTAAGAGGTCTTCTAAGTCCTCATAGAATGATTCATCCAGTTTTCTTGAAGATGAAAATAAGTTCTTCAACTTGGCCCCAAATTTTTTAAACATAATGTCTCCTAAATCTCTAATTTGTCGCTAATCTAATATAAGAAACCAACTGGTATACTATATCAACTTGCATAAGTACCAAAACTCCATCATTGATATTGTTGATGAATGTTTTTGCACTGTCTATACCATATAAGTTATTGAGGGTTTCTACACTTAAGAATGTTGCACATCCTAAAATATAATTCAATAGACCTTGATAAAAATCAGTTTGTTTTTTTTCAATAATCATACCCTCTCCCATCCAAGAAGGATTCAAAGAGAAGTTTAAGTAATCATCACTTTCGTTAAGCTCAAATATTTTATCAGTAAAATTCTCTTTTGTTGCCAGAATTGTCGATGGTAGAATTTGGTTATCAAGGTAGAGGCTATTGGAAAAACCAAAATTTTTTCCATCTATTATCCAATTGACCTTTCCAACATCACTGTTGAGCATAATTGGACCATTTTCTTTGGGATTACCACCAACTGTTATGGTGTTGATTTCGTCTAAAGAAGATACAGCTTTGAGAACATATGGCTTTATGTCGGTACCTTTTATCAGAAGATAATGTTCTCCACTTGGCAACAGGATGTAATTTGATGTGTTTATTAAATCTTCTGTATCTGAAGATTTTATCTTGCTTGTATCAATGTAGATCACACTGTCATTTCCTTCTTCATCCAAAGACTGCTCTTCAATACCCTCGATCTCTTTAAGGATAGCTTTCCCTGTTATTTCCTTTATTGTGATATTAACATCTGGTAGTTCATTTTTTATAATTGATTGATCAGGAAAAAATGACTTCAAAAGAGATTGAATGATATAAGAGTCAAGTGCAGTTAGTTGATTATTTGGTATGATCTTATCAAAGATAACATTGAGTGAACTGTAATAATTATCATTGCTTTCTATGCCTGATAATTTTGATAGATCCTCAGTATATATCTTGAGATTATTGAAGCTTGATAATTTGTCAACTTCTACATAAATCAATTCATCTACATCGTTCTCTCTTAAAAAGATATCACGATATCTATACGCATAATTCGATAGCAAATATGCACTTACATAATCATCAACACTCACAACTTCTATATCAGGAAGCTCTGATTTTTCTTTCTTTATGTTGGTTGAAATATCAATATTTAACGTATTTACAAATAATTCCGATGATGCATTTTCTTTTATGAATGTAGCCAATTTGGTATTTTCTGTTTCGATTTGACTTTGTAGTTCAGTTATTTTATCTTCATAGCTCGATAGGTCATCAGATGAATAATTTGTATTTGAAATTTTTACATAATATGATGATAGCTTGCTCTCCAACTCTTCAATTGAAGCTTTCTGCAGTCTTGTACAATAATAAACTTTCTGATTTTTATTCAATTCAAGGTTTGGTATCAAATAGCTCTTGAATAAGAAAAGACATTCGTCTCTTACTTTTACTTGAATATCTGAAAATTCTTTTTCAGATATTCTTTGAGTCAATTCTGCTGTTTCAACAGAATTTAAAGATTCTAAGTTTTGTGCAGATTTTACATACGGAACAATCGCTATTGTATAATTTTCAGATGCAAAAGTATTCATGCATATGAAAATTAATAATAATGTACTCAGAATCTTTTTCATAAAACCTCACAATTTTATTATTCTTCTTGAAGCCACTGTAAGTATGCCTGAATGAAACCACCAATATCCCCATCCATTACTGCATTTACATTACCAACCTGATAGTTGGTTCTATGATCTTTTACCATTGTATATGGTTGGAATACATAAGACCTTATTTGAGAGCCCCAAGTAATCTCTTTTTTAGCAATAGCAGTTGATTGATGTTCTTTCTCTCTTTCTTTCTCATAATATTCATATAACTTTGAACGTAACATCTTAAATGCAACATCCTTATTCATATGTTGAGATCTCTCATTCTGACATTGAACCACAATTCCTGTAGCATAGTGAGTGATTCTTACAGCACTGTCTGTTTTATTGACATGCTGACCTCCTGCACCACCAGCTCTATATGTATCAAGTCTATAATCTTCAGGTTTTATTTCAATTTCTATATCATCGTCCATAACAGGAGATGCATAAACACTGGCAAACGAAGTATGACGTCGTTTTTGCGAGTCAAAAGGACTTATTCGTACCAAGCGATGGACACCAGCTTCACCTTTTAAATAACCAAAAGCATGAGGACCTGAAATCTGAACAGTGCAACTTTTTATGCCACCTACATCTTCTTGAATATCAACAATATCCTGTTTGTATCCATTTTTTTCACACCATCTGAGATACATTCTAAGTAGCATGTTGGCCCAATCACTTGCATCATCACCACCAGAACCTGAATGTATTGTTAAAAATAGGTCATTATCATCGAATTTACCATTCAACAGAGTGCTGATTTTTAATGGTTCAAAGTTTTTTTTAAGGATGTTTATTTGATCTACAATATCCTTTGCAGCTTCATCCCCTTCATCTTTGTAGAGCTCCATAAATTCTTTGATGTCACTGATTTGCCCCATAATTGATAACCATGGTTCATAACTTTCTTTTAACGAATTCAGTTTACTGAAAACTTTTTGAGTATCGGTATCAGAATCCCAAAAAGTTGGGGATGCAATTTCGTCTTCAAGTTTTTTGATCTGATTTTTTATATCAGAGTCTTCAAAGACGCCTCCAAACTTTAGCAGATTCTTCGCAGATGTTGTCAAATTCTTCTTTGTTTTCTATAAACATGTAAAACTCCTTGGTTATCTTCTTTCAATTCTAATTTTTAAGGACAAAGTTTTGATCTCATGAGGTTGCAATGTCAAATCCCAGGTTGTTGTAAAAAATGAGAATTGATAGAGTGTCTCATCTCCCATCAAAGTTTTTTTGTCCAATTCAACATTGCATGCCATTAGAGAGAAGTTATTTTTTGAGGATATGGTTATTCTCGCTTTATTCTCTTTATCTGTTATTTTAAACATTCCAACTTGATTGTAAACAGTTCTTTCTTGATTCAAGTTTTTTAGATCATCATTTACATTGAACAGAAGTGAGTTATTATAAGGAAAGAAAGAGAGCGGAATTTCAAATCCGGCTTTGAACTTCTTTACAAAATCTCCAGTATGTTCAATTGTTGATTCAAATTCTATCTCATTAGAGAAGAATTTATAATGTCTTGTGAACTTCAAGCAATTCTCAGCAGTTTCATAACCAATCAATCCAAATTCTGTATACTTCTTATCTAACGATTCAAGACAATAATTGATTTCAGGTGATAGATTGTCCTTCATGCGATATTTTGACATATCGTAATCTTCATCAAGAATTATGTTGTTCAGAACTTTAAGCTTTTTTGATGGTATGACCATATCCACTTTTTTTAGGAATGGACCTTTTGGAACTATTGCATCTGCAAAGTTACACTCTGCAGGGTAATACTTAAGTTCAAGTAAAGTACCACCTTTTGAATCGATTATAGCATTGATTGTCTTACCACAGCTCATTACTTCTTCAAAACCATCCCTATCGAAATCACTTACGTAAGGATAACAGAAGTTATCAGAGGAATTTAAAATTTTCTCTATTTTTATTAGATATTTCCAAAGACTTGCTCTGATCTCACCTCTCAAAAGAGATAAATTGGCATCACATAGATATGGAGCACCACAATATGTTTTTGGAATCAGTTTCAACAAACGTTTTTTGACATCTCTATCTTTTTTATAATGTCGAGCTATTTCATTGACCCCAAGAATTCTATTGTAAAGATAACTTAGACCCAGATCATTTGTTAGAACTTCTTGGATTGATTCATCACTTGTCAAAAGAGAATCAAAACCATACCATCCCTTGTCTAAATAATGAGTTGGAATTGGCTGTGTTTCAATCAAGTCATCTAAAGATTGTAAATTATCACTGAATAGCAGGTCTATCAATTTGATCATTTCTTCAGTTTTAATTCCACCTTGAAGAAGTTGATTCAAATTTATCATTGCAAGATGATTCTCACCATCCATATTTTCGTTTTTAATTATTTTATAAAGCTGATCAAAATCAATATTTTCTAATGAATAATCCATTATTGCTTTTGATATTACAGCATCAGGAGGAAGAATGGTTATTGTCTTCCCCATTTCAACCATTCTAAATGGTTTGTTACATTTTGATTCAATATTTATGGATTGAGAAGAAACAATCACATTATCTATCTTAGATAGCTTCAATGAGCTTATCAAAGATGGATCCCAGATCTCACCATAACACCAAAATGTTTTAGAAAGCATTTTGTACTTTTTGCTTATCATTGTAGTTGCTTTTTCAATTTGAGCAACTCGATCCGATTGAGGAACCAATGGTAATATCGCTTGATAATAACTTCCAGTAAGTACTTCTAGTTTATCTTGTCTAACTAGATCTCTTATGAGCATATTTACTTCTTTATGATTATTATCAAGCCATTCTATCATACTACCGGTCATATATAGTTGCAAAGAAGCCTTATCTCTTTTATACACCTCTGTTAAAAAAGGTTGTAGAGAATCTTCAAGTGCCCTTTCATAAACTTTCTTTGGGCTTCCATGAGGAATTTGACTGTAACATCCAACTATATATGACATGTATTTAGGTTAGCTCCTTAACGACGTTTCACAATACACTTCGAAGGACAAGCTTCTGCTGCCTCCGCAATCTGAGAATGAGGTTTATCATTATCAAAAGTGGATAGGAATTTGTCGACAGTACATCCGGATTCTGGGAATTTCTTCTCACAGATTTTACATCCAATACAGCCGACGCTACATTCTTTTCTTACTTTTGCGCCAGATTCGTGATTATTACATGCTACTACGTATTGGCTATCATCATCAACTAGTTTTATGACATTATGTGGACAAATGTCTACACATTTGCCACAAGATATGCATAATTCTCTGTCAACTACGATATCGCCCTTCGCATCTTTGCTGATAGCTTCAACTGGACATACATCTATACATGAGCCTAAATGAAGACATCCCTCTTTACATGTATTATCACCGTCAAATAAAAGAGCAGCTGCATTACAGTCTGTAACACCTTGGTAATCAAAATCTTTGTTTGTAACATCGCAGTTACCATTACAGAAGACATAAGCAACTTTTTTCTTGCTGCTCACCTCAACTTCTTGCCCCATTATAACACCTACAGCCTTAGCTACATCAGCACCACCAGGGGTACAGAGATTCAATGGAGTATTTTTGTCAGTAGAAATAGCTTCAGCATAAGCACTGCAACCAGCAAAGCCACAACTACCACAGTTTGCACCAGGTAAAGCTGCTTCAATTTTCTCCTGTACTTCGTTCTTTGCAACTGCAAGTTTTTTTGCTACAAAAGCCAATCCTAGACCAAGTAGCAAACCCATTGCAGTTATTATTATAAATGCTAATAAAATATTCATAAATTTATTGTCCTATTATACTAAGTGTAAATTTGTAAGAAGAGACTTATCAAAAGCCATGAAAGCAAGAGCCATCAAACAAGCAGAAATGAATGCAATAGGCACTCCTTTGAAACTTTTTCTAACTGGTGCTAAATCTAATTTCTCACGAATATTACTCATCAATACAATTGCCAAAGTGAAACCAAGTCCTGCAGCAAGTCCTGCAAAGAATGATTGAAGACAACCGTAATCTTGATCAATGTTGATAATTGCAATACCAAGTACTGCACAGTTTGTTGTAATTAGTGGAAGATATATACCAAGAGCTTTATAAAGGGGTGGAGATATCTTTCTGATTACAAGTTCAACTACTTGAACAAGAGCTGCGATTACAAGAATAAATGCAACTGTTCTTAAATATTCTAGGCCAAAAGGTGCAAGTAACAATGTGTATACTGCCCAAGTAACTACTGATGCTATGGATGTAACAAATGTTACAGCCATACCCATACCTAAAGCACTTTCACTGTTTTTTGATACACCAATAAATGGACACATTCCAAGGAATTGTACCAAAATGAAGTTACTTATGAATATATATGTTATTAATATTGCTATAATACTCATTATTTATTCTCCCTTTTAGCGTTTGAAGCCTTTTTATTATCTCTGTAATTATTAAATGCAATTATGCATCCCATTACAAGTAGAGCTCCAGGAGCTAAAGTGATAACTCTGATTGGATTAGCTTCAATCAGTGGAATATGTATAACACCACTCCACTCACCTAATGGGAATAAAGTAATTGTACCAGAGCCAAGAACTTCTCTTATTAAAGCGATGAGTAACAATGCAATTGTGAAACCTAATCCCATACCAATACCATCATATGCACTGTCGCCTACAGTATTTTTATTAGCAAATGCTTCTGCACGTCCTAAAATAATACAGTTAACAACAATCAATGGTAGGTATACACCAAGTGCTGTATACAAAGATGGAACAAATGCGTGTAAGAGCATTTCGATGATTGTTACAAATGAAGAGATGATAACAATATAAGATGGAATTCTGACATCATCTGGAATGACATTTCTCAATAATGAAATCATTATGTTTGAAAGAGTCAAAACAAATAAAACGCTGAAACCCATACCAATAGCATTTGATACCATAGTGGTGACACCCAATGTTGGGCAGAGGCCTAATAGTAGTACAAATGTAGGATTCTCTTTAAAAAGACCTTTAGTTAATTCTTTTTTATTTGCCATTATTTAGCCTCCAATGTTTTTGCGTACTCGCCGCCTTCAGAGAGAGCTTTAGCTATAGCGCCGAATGTGATAGATGCACCACTTACTGCTGCATTATCTTCTGCACTCAATTGGTTTTTAGAAGTAGGAATTGGATCTTTACCAATGAACTTTGTCATGTACCAAGAGTTCTCACTCTTCTTACCAAGTCCAGGTGTTTCACTGTTACTTACAACTTTAGCTTCAAGAACCAAACCAGCTTCATCAAAAGATGCTACAAGTTTGATCTCGCCACCATACCCATTACTTTTTAGCTCCAGAATATTACCTTTAACAGTACCATCTTCATCAATTAATGGAATGTAGTAAGGTGATACTTCAGAATCTGTTGTGACTTTATCGCCTAGTGTATATCCATGAGCTACTTCATTCAATGCATTGATTGTTTGTTGTTTATCATAAGCCACAATAACAGGTGCTGTTACACTGTTCAATGATGCAAGTATCAATGCAGCAACTGCACAGATTATTGCAAGTATAGAGGCTGTTTTAAAATATTGTTTCATTAATTTGCCTCCTTAACAGGTTTTATATAACCAAATTTCTTTGGAACAACATATCTATCAATAGTAGGAGTCAAAATATTCATCAAAATTATTGCAAGAGATACAGCTTCTGGAAGGGAGCCAAAATATCTAAATAAGAATGTCCAGAATCCACAACCAAGACCAAATATAACCTGACCTTTTTTAGTAATTGGACTTGTTACCATATCGGTTGCCATAAAGATAGCACCTAGGAACAAACCACCACTGAATACTTGGCCAAGAACTTCACCTGAAGCGAATCCAAATCCTGATCTGT
The DNA here is from genome assembly GCA_023231265.1 of Sphaerochaetaceae bacterium. GTDB lineage: Bacteria > Spirochaetota > Spirochaetia > Sphaerochaetales > Sphaerochaetaceae > Pleomorphochaeta. Next base: position 3,228 of record JALNVT010000043.1, on the reverse strand, counting down.
AACCAGAGAACATCCAAGTCAACAATGCAAAGAAACCAATAAATGTAACAGGGATATGCCATGAAATTATTTTCTTTACACATAAGTAAATACCACCAACAAGTAGAAGGAAAGCACTTACCTCACCAATACATCCACCAATATTACCAAAGAATGCATCAACTGCATAAGGTGATATGTGAAGAGTCTGAGCTAAGTTCTGTGCAAAATCAGTTGTAGGATATCCACCATTTGTCATTATTGCTGATGGAGATTGATTCAATAGACCATTTGTAATGGAAGTTTTTACATAGCTTAATGGTGTTGCACTACCAATTGCATCAACACTTGCACCTGTTAAAGCAGGTAATGTTTTAGGCATCTGATAGTTACTCATCAAAGATGTGAAACTGAAGAATACAAATACACGACCGCCAAGAGCTGGATTCATCCAGTTTTGACCAAGACCACCAAAAATCCATTTAACAATACCAATAGCAAAAGCACTGGCAATTATAGGAATAAGAACAGGTACTAGAGGACTCATGTTCATTCCAACTAAAAGTCCTGTGAGGAAAGCAGATCCATCACTTAATGTACTTTGTTTGAGGCCTCTTTCACCATCAATCAAACCAAGTAGATATTCTGTAACCACACTTGCTGCAATAGATACAACAAGTATCAATAATGCTCTAAGTCCAAATACGTAAACGCCCCAAATTGCTGCAGGAGCAAGAGCCAAACTAACATTCCACATTATAGAAGAAGTTGAATTCTTACTATGGAAATGTGGAGATGAACTAATCTTTAATCTCATTACTTTTTCCTCCTAGCCATTTTTTTACCATATTTAAATGTATGTACCAAAGGTATATGTGCTGGGCAAACAAACGCACAACTACCACACTCTTTACAATCCATCAATGAGTATTTATTCAATGCTACATCATATCGACCATTAGAGATATTTTTATACATCATGGTTGGCATCAATCCAATTGGACAAGCAGAAACACATTTACCACATGAAATACATGAAGTTTGAGGTGCCTCATTTTCAACTTTAATTGAAATTACTCCACTTGTACCTTTTTGGATAGGAGTATCTAAATCATAGAAAGCAAATCCCATCATAGGACCACCACTTACAATTTTATCTGGTTCTTCTTTGAATCCACCACAGAAGTCTATCAACTCACCAATTTTAGTTCCAATTGGAGCTACAATATTTTTTGGTTCTTTGATACATTCACCTGTTACACAGACAACTCTTTCCATCAATGGTTTGTTTTTTGTACATGCTTCATATACAGCAAAACAAGTTCCAATGTTAGAAACTACAGCGCCAATATCAAGAGGTAATTTTCCGCTAGGAATCTCTCTTCCTGTTGTTGCTTTCAATAGTTGTTTTTCATCACCTTGAGGGTATTTCATTTTCAAAGGTTGAACAGTGATTGGATAGCCTTTAGCTTTGATGACATCTCTTAAATGTTTTACAGCATCCATTTTGTTCTTTTCAATACCAACGATGATTTTTTTTGCTTCAATGACCTTTGCAATGATCATCACACCTTCAATAGCACCTTCAGCTCTTTCAAGCATGGTTCTATGATCACTTGTTAGATAAGGTTCACATTCAACACCATTTATAACTAAGTATTCTGCGACCTTACCTTTAGTAATTGAGAACTTAACATGTGCTGGAAAAGTTGCTCCACCCATACCAACAATACCAAGATCTTTGATGGTATTAAGTAGCTCTTCCTTACTTTTTGTTCTCCAATCGATATCATCCCATTTGACCTCTTCAGCAGTTGGGTCAGTTTCGATGACGTAAGCATCACATTTAACACTATTTGCTAATGTTACTTTTTGTATTGCTTTGATTGTTCCTGTTACGGGCGAATGAACTTCGGCGCTGATAAAGCTCGACGCTGTTCCTATCTTTTCCCCTCTAACAACAGAGTCACCTTTAGCTTTTAAAGCTTTTGCAGGTGCTCCTAAATGTTGAGACAGACTTACGACTACTTCCTTGGGAACCGGCAGAAATTCTATAGCTTTCTTATTGCTTAAGAATTTTCGATCCTCTGGGTGTACGCCGCCTCTTTTAAACGTTAAAACGTCTTTTGGCATCGTACCTTTCTCCTTCTTACTATTTTCGCTAGTAATTTGTGAAATTAATTTAACAATATCTTCTTTTTTCTTTCAAAAAAATAAAACATTAGTTATAATAGCTCACATGAACCGTATTTTCAAGTATGCATTTTGGAAAATTAAAGGAACAAAAGTATATGCTCTGGTGGGCAAAAGTGGCACGGGTAAAAGTTTCAGATCCAAAATGGTAGCAGAAGAATATAACATAGATTTAATAATTGATGATGGTCTCCTAATTAAAGGAGATAAAATGCTTGCGGGCAAATCTGCTAAACAAGATTTAACATTTATAGCTGCAGTTCGAACAGCCGTTTTTGATGATGAAGAACACCAAAAAGCAGTCATGACTGCTCTTCAGAAAGAAAGATATCATCGAATACTTATAATTGGTACAAGTGAGAAGATGGTAAGAAAGATTGCAACACGACTTTCTCTCCCTCAACCTGAAAAAATATTCCACATTGAAGATATTGCAACTAAAGATGAAATTGATACTGCTATGCGTGTGAGATTTACTGAAGGAAAGCATGTAATTCCTGTTCCTTCTATTGAAATCACCAGGACATCTCCTAAAATCGTGCTTGATTCAATGAAGGTCCTTTTTAAAAGAAGAAAAGCATTTCCATGGAAAAGAACTCAAATCTTTGAGAAAACAATTGTGAGACCAGAATTTACCAAATTCAGCAAAGCTGTGATAAGTGATGCTGCATTGACACAGATGGTAATACACTGTCTTGATGAGTTCGATCCTTCAATAAAAGTTAAATCAGTCTCTGCAAAGGTCTACGATAACGGTTACTCTTTAACAGTGAAGCTTAGAATTCCTACAACTCATATGATGAAGACCTCAATGGCTGAGCTTCAAGAATATATTTCTGAATCACTTGAAAAGTATGGATCCATATTTATTGCCACAGTTTCAATAGATGTTGAAGAATGGGGATAAATCATGACCACCCTTCAAAAGGGTGGTTTGCTCTGCGGCTATAAGCCGCTTTTACCTACTGCGTCTAAAGGCGCTGGGTAACCACTCCGTTTTTTACCCAAGTGCAATTGACGCATGCTGCCACAAAAAGTGGCTATTTCTTTTTTTTT
>JALNVT010000042.1 GCA_023231265.1 Sphaerochaetaceae bacterium | reverse complement strand
GATATTGAAATCGTTGTTTTTGATATCTGCAATGATGTTTTTACAAATTTGAACGTATCCCTGGAGATAAAAAAAACACTCCAAATTGGAGTGTTATGGTTAGGTGCCAATCGGATTCGAACCGATGCATCACGGTTTTGCAGACCGTTCCCTTACCGCTTGGGTATGGCACCAAACGCGATAATTGGAATCTATCAGATTTGAACTTCTTATGCAAGTGGTTTTAAAAAAAATGCCACTTTTATTGTATTTTTTTTAGATTTTATACTTAAAAAGCTAAATAACATTGGAATTGCCCATATATCAGGTATTATAATAGTACAAATTTGATATTTTGTACATAAAAAGATGAAGTACATTGTGTTTGGTAATTATTGTCTTGGGTAAATTATATTCATATATAATTAGTATGAATTTATCCGATTTTCAGTTGACTACATCACACATTCTTTATATTTTATTTGTATAATATCATTGAAAGTTAATATGATATTTGGTTATAATTAACAGATAGTCAAAAAGAAGGTCTTTGAAAAAAAGAAAGATCAAGAAAGAGGAAAAAATGTCAACATTAAAGGAAAGAGCACTCGAGTATCACACATTAGATGGAGTTCCAGGAAAAATCTCAGTAGTTGCAACAAAACCATGTGCAACAGCAGATGATCTTGGACTTGCATATACACCAGGAGTTGCAGAACCAGTATTAGAAATAGAAAATAATCCAGAGAATGCTTATAAGTATACTTCTAAAGGAAATCTTGTAGGAGTTATCAGCAATGGTACTGCTATATTGGGTCTTGGAAACAGAGGAGCTCTTGCAAGCAAACCTGTTATGGAAGGTAAGGGCGTACTCTTCAAGAGATTCGCAGATATAGATGTATTTGATATTGAAATTGATGAAACAGATCCTGATAAGTTCATTGAAATTGTAAAATCAATGCAACCTACATTTGGTGGAATCAATCTAGAAGATATCAAAGGCCCTGAATGTTTTGAAATTGAACAGAAATTGAAAGAGCAATGCAATATTCCTGTATTCCATGATGATCAACATGGAACTGCAATTATTGCAACAGCAGGATTGATGAATGCTGTAGAGATCACAAAAAAAGATATCAAAAAGATTAAAGTAGTTGTTAATGGTTCCGGAGCAGCTGGAATATCTTGTGCAAAGATGTTCATTGCAGCTGGTGTTAAGAAAGAAAATCTTATCATCTGTGATAGCAAAGGTGTTATCTACACAGACCGTCCTGTTGGAATGACAAAAGAGAAAAAAGAACTTGCAAACGATACAGACAAGAGAACTCTAGCTGAAGCATTGGTTGGAGCTGATTTCTTGATGGGTTTATCTGTTGCAGATTGTGTGACTCCAGAGATGCTTTTATCAATGGCAAAAGATCCAGTTGTATTTGCAATGAGCAATCCTAACCCTGAAATTAATTATGAATTGGCAGTTAGCACTCGTTCTGACTTAATTATGGCTACAGGACGTTCTGATTATCCTAACCAGATCAACAATGTACTGGGTTTCCCTTTCATCTTCCGTGGTGCTCTTGATGTAAGAGCTAGCAAAATTACTGAGAATATGAAGATGGCAGCAGCTAAGGCTCTTGCAGAATTAACAAAACAACCAGTAGCTGATGAAGTTGTAAAAGCTTATGGTAGAACTTTTGAATTTGGTAGAGAGTATATCGTACCAAAACCATTTGATCCACGTGTTATTGAATATGAAGCAATGGCTGTTGCAAAAGCTGCATGTGAAGAGGGTGTTGCACGTCAACCAATCACAGATTGGGAAGGCTACAGAGAAGCTCTAGTCAAGAGAATGGAAAAACATTGGAACTAAGTTTTTAATTCAATGAAAATTTATTGAACAGTGATGCAGAGGGCAGAAAATCATTTGAATTTTCTGCCCTCTGCTATATAATTTGTTAATTAATTTATTTTGGAGAGAGATAATGAATAAGAAACAAAAAATAAAGATGATAGAGAATCTCAGCAATTCATTTGGAATAAGTGGTTTTGAGGTTGATGTGATAGCCTTGATAAGAGATCTATCAAAAGACCTTGGAACCTGTGAAGAAGATAGCATGAGAAATCTATATCTCAAACGAGATGATCATACAGAAAAACTTCTAACTGTATCTTTGAACTGCCACACAGATGAGGTTGGGTTCATGGTACAATTTATAAAAGATGATGGAACACTCACTTTGATTCCTATTGGAGGTTGGGTAGCTACAAATCCTGTATCCCAACTGGTGATGGTAAGAAATAGAGATGGAGAGTACAAAAAGGGGATTGTTGTGAGCAAACCTCCTCATTTTATGAGTGCTGAGGAGAGAGCAAAATCAATCACAGTTGATGATCTCACAGTTGATTTGGGAGTGACTTCAAAAAAAGAAGTGGTTGATGATTTCAAAATAGATATTGGTGCTCCTGTTGTTCCTTATGCAAAGTTTGAATTTGATGAGCAGCATGATATCATGCTTGGAAAGGCCTTTGATGATAGAATTGGCTGTGCTTCTGTACTGATGGCTTTCGATGAATTGAAAGACGAGAGCTTGAATGTAAATATTGTTGGTGATTTTACATCTCAGGAAGAGGTGGGATGCAGAGGCTCTGTTCTCGCTGCAAATACAACCAAACCTGATTTATGCATATCATTTGAAGGATGTCCTTCTGATGATACTGTTGTTGAACCATATAAAAGGCAGACTGTTTTGAAGAGAGGTCCAATGCTTCGTTATATAGATTCTGGAATGATCACAAATCCAAGGTTTCAGGCATTTGCTATTGAATGTGCAAGAGAGTTTGATATTCCTTTTCAAACTGCAGTTAGATCTGGTGGTTATACAAACGGAAAATCATATCAACTCACGAACAACGGAGTGCCAACTGTAATAATTGGTATTCCAACAAGATATGCTCATTCTCACTATGGATATTGCTGTTACAGTGATGTTGAGAATGCAGTCAAACTTGGAGCTTCAATGATCAAGAAGCTAAATAGAGCGACAATAAAATCTTTTTAAAAAAAAACATAGTCAATTACCATTTTCGGGTATAGAATAGATAGAAAAGTTGAGGTGTTATATGATTAATGAAGATCCTTATGAGAACAAAATGACAGGAAATAATAATTATCAACCATATGATGAATCTACAATGGTGAAGAAAACCACCAGTGATGATGCAGGATCCATTGTATTGATACTTGGTATAATTGCTATTGTATCAGCATTTTCTTTTTATCTATCAATTGTAGGATTGGTATGCGGTATTATTTCAATTGTCAAAGGTTCTTCTATAAGACATTGCAGTTCAACAGGTATGGCTGGTTTTGTCCTTGGAATAATTTCTGTGGTAATGGCTACAATACTTTTAATAGTCTCTTTAGCTATTTTTTTATAACTTAAGGTATATTGTTTTTTAAATTATTATGGATTGCAGTGATTTACATTTTTACATGTAAATATATTAGATATAAAACCAGGATGTAACTACGTCTTTGATTTTTGGTTCGTACCGTTATTTGATATCTGTTTTTGATTGTGACTGATTATTTTATAACAACAAATTGTTGCTTTTATTCCATATCTTTTGATATTACATTTACAAGTTTATAAAAAAATATTTCTAAATATATCCTAAAGTGTGAAATATCGCTTTAGGGTTTTTTTTATGAAAATTAACATTATGTGCATTTTATGAAGTAATTTTCATATGTATGTAGTTATGTGTATTTAGACAAAATTCTGTAACTTTAAATTGCCACTTTATGAAAATAGGAGTAACTTTTAATTAGATTATTTATGGAGGATTACATATGGATAATGAAAATAAGAACGACGAGTATTACACTCCCTATGATGAGTCATCTCAGGTGAACAATCCTTTGATGGAAAAAAAGAGCACAACTTCAATGATATTAGGAATAATAGCTATTGTTTGTTCATTTACATGGTTTTTGGCACCAGTTGGATTGGTTTTAGGTATAATAGCAGTTGTTAAAGCAAAGAGCTTTAGAAAAGAAAATGGAACTGCAAAAGCTGGCTATATTTTAGGTATAATAGCACTTATTGTATCTGCAATATTGGTAATAGGCTTTGTAGTGATGATGTCTCATGGAACATTTACAGGTTATAGAATGCACTCCATCAGCTCTGGATCAGGTTTCCATGGTTCATATTTCTTACAACGTGGACCTAGAATGATGTTCAGAAGATTCTAATTTACAATCAGCAAGGAGAATCAAGCAACATGCCATTTCTTCTTGCCTTAACCAATCTAATTAGATGCAAATTTGATAGATAAATCTATTTGTCCTTTGCATTTATGATATTTGGTATTATATTATAAGTATATTATTTATGGAGGCAATTTATGGATAATGACAAAAAAGAAGAAACTACAGAAGTAGTTGAAGCTGCAGTTGATACTGAAGATGCAGTAAAAGAAACTGAATCAATTGACAATGAACAGAAAGAAGAGCAGAAAACAAACGGCGCTCAGAGACCTAATTATCAACCTTATGATGAGAGAACACAAGTAAAGAGAACAACAAGTGATGATCAAGGTGCAATTGCTTTGACACTTGGAATTATCGCAATAGTTGCATCATTGACAGGTATTTTATCCTTGGTAGGACTTGTCTGTGGAATAATTGCCGTAGTAAAAGGTTCTAAAGTCAGAAAGATAAGTTCATCCGGTATGGCTGGATGGGTACTTGGTATAATTGCTGTAGTATTCAGCGGTGTTGCAGTATTTGCTGGAATGGCATTGCTCTCACAATTCATGCTGTACTCACGTTATATGATGTTTTAATTTACCAGTTTTTGATTGATATTGATCAATTTTAAATAATCCTAAAAGAAAAAGTGATTTTTCTTTTAGGATTTTTCTTAGAAGAATGTTAAAAAATTCTTTTCAATATTCTCATTCACCAATTCAATTGGTTCATTTTTAATTGAACTTATCTTTTGGCACATCATCAGAAGCGTATCTTTTGTGATATCGATATCTGCTTCTTTTCCAAGGGCCCAATTTATGGCTTCTATTCCATCTGTCTCAACAAGAAGACGGTTCAGAGGAAGTCGTTTGACAAGATTTATAACACTTTCATCTCCACTCAAAATTCCAGGACCTATTGTGAAGTAGCAGTCCATCTTGAAGTACAGCTCAAGGTAATTCAAAGAAGAATACCAGTGAATTATTTTTGGCATGCTGTAGTTCTTCAGTATATCTGCTACAAGACGCTCCATTCCCTTTGAATGTATAATAACAGGCTTGTTTGTCTCTTCGGCAATGTTGAGTTGCTTCAAAAAAGCAGTGCGCTGATCCACCAAAGGAACAGTGCACCACACATCATCCATACCAATCTCTCCAATGACCTTTACTTTGTCAAAATAAGGCATCATCTCTGATACCTCATATCTGTCACTGTAGTTTGGATGGATAGCACATGTTGGATTGATATATTTACATTCTGCAGTATTTTCAATCAATTCCTTACTTTCTTCAGGGTTCATTGCACAGGCCATGCTATATATTTCATTATCACAGAGATATTTTAAATCTTTAATTTTGATGTGGGTGTGCGCATCACATATCATATTGTTCCCCTACAAGAGTATTAGAAATTTTTCATCAATTCTGTTTCGATGTTCTGTTTCACTCCATCTAAAGCACCATTGTACTGCTCATCAAGCTTCTGCAGATTGTCATGAACAAGTTTCATGAAGTCTGCATCATCTTCAGGATTCAATTTGAAATCAGGACCATATTGAGCTCTCATCTGAGCTTCTTTCTGCTGAAGCTGAGGTGCAAACTGCTCTTTCATCTGCTGAATGAGTTGCTCCTGATGTGTTTGATATTGTCTGAAGAATTCAACCATCTGATCCATTATATCTGGAAGGCTCTCACTATCTGGCTGTACCTTTTTACAGATTTCTTTAAGCTTTTCAATTTTCTGAGGAAAAAGCTCATCACTTGGAAGTTTTACATTGAGGACTATGATATTTTTTATTCCCTCTACAAGTGCTTTTTTATCTTTTTCTTCATCAAAAACTTTGTTGAAATCCTCGATTGTGTAATCTATGTTATTTAAATATGATCCAGTAATTTGACTACCTTTCTTCACTGTATTGTTATGTGCAATCTTTTCAGTGTCTACATGCAAATCTGCTGTTTTTTCTAGGGCTATTTCCCAAGCTGACTTAATTCTACCCATATTCTTAAGCTCCTTATTATAAAATTAATAATATTGAAAGAGATAAACAAGTATCAATCTCTGTATATGGCACATCATAACATCATTTTTAAATTTTAACACCATTGTATTTTTAAAGATGTCTTTAATTAAGTAGGTTTTTGAGCGAAAAGAGGGATAATTTTCTTTATAAACAAATAAAATAATGCTACTATGCTCTGCATGAATACATTTGATAATTTGATATACGGCTTTGACCTATTTGGAACTATTGTTTTTGCTTTTACCGGTGCACTCAAAGGAGTGCAGATGAAGTTTGACTTCCTTGGGGTTATAGTCTTTTCAGTTATTGTTGGATGTGGTGGAGGAATGCTCAGAGATTCTTTGATTGGAGCAACTCCAGCTGCAGCTCTAACAAACTGGATCTATCTTGTTCTTTGTATTGTGGTTGGTATTGTGGTGTTTTTTATTGGTCCTTACATTGAATCTGAAAGGAAGGTGATCAAATATACTGATGCAATTGGTCTTGGCGTTTTCACTGCAATTGGAACAGCAAAAGCTGGTCTATATGGTTGCTCTCCAATTGGTTCCGTTTTGTGTGGTGCCATAACTGCTACTGGCGGTGGTATCATAAGAGATCTGTTGAGCAAGAACATACCAAATATCTTGACATCAGATATATATGCAACAGCTGCAATTCTTGGTGGTTTTCTGTACCTTTGGCTCATAAGTTTGGGCTTTTCTAATCTTGTTGGGTTTCTTGCATGTTCATTCTTTGTTTTCATATTGAGAGTGGTTGTGATGAAACATAGACTTGAATTACCAAGAAGTGGAGTCAAAAAAAACTTCCATAAGTAATTAACTTGTAAAAAATACTTTATTAATGAAGATAAAAGTATTAACTTTTTAAGTATAGAGAGGAAAGTTAATGAAGACAGAAAAACTATATTATACAGATCCATATAAAAAGACACTCAATGCAAAAGTTGTTGAAGTAGATGATGATAAAGTTTACCTTGATAAAACAATCTGCTATCCAGAAGGTGGTGGGCAACCAGGTGATGTAGGTAAGTTAGATTCATTTGAAATATCAGATACACAAAAAGATGGCGATGCTGTTTATCATGTTGTAAAAAATAATGATTTCAAAGCAGGTGATGAGGTGAATCTCTCATTGGATTGGAATCATCGCTATAAGTACATGAAGATGCATACTGCACAGCACATTGTAAGTGGTGTTCTATATAATAAATTTAAAGTTGGTACATTATCTGTTCACCAGGGGGATAAAATACTGACTATTGAAATAGACAGAGATGAATTTCCTTTGAATCTATGCCATGAATTGGAAGATGAGGTAAATAATGCCATAATCAGCTCTCATGATGTTTCTTACATTGTAAAAGATGAAGAGGAAGCTCAGAAAATCAAAATAAGACGCTCTATAAAGGCTCATGGAATAATTCGATTTGTCGATATTGAAGGCGTTGATTTGATTGCTTGTGGTGGTCTTCATGTAGGCAACACTTCAGAGGTGAGTAGCATATTATATGTATCGCAAGAGATTGTGCGCTCACATGTCAGATTGATATTTAAAGTTGCAGAGGAAGCTAAGAGTGAAATTCGCAATATTCAACATATAGTCAGCACCTTAAATGTTAGGCACAGCACTCAGACTTTTGAAATCTTAGATTGTGATAAAAAATCAACAGAAAAAATACTTGAACTTGAGAGAGAGAACAGAACTCTTTGTGTGAATCTAGCTAAGAATCTATTAGCTGGTATGATAAAAAAAGATGGTGCTGTGATATGTGAGGATGTGAGCTCAAATCCAATTGACCTGTCTTTTTATAAAGATGCAATCGATGGTGATGATGTGGCACTTCTTCTCATCATGAGGACAGAAACAGATGCCAGATGGATGATATATCTCGGACCATCTTTCTCCCACTTCAGTTTGAAGATTTTGAAAAAAGAAATCTTCCCAATTGTAAATGCAAAGGGTGGTGGTAGACCTCCTTTCTTCCAGGGAAAATGTGACAATACAAATATAGATCAACTTTTTGAAAGCTTCAGGACATTGATGAATGAAAAAAAACAGTGAGACCAAAATAGATATAGAAGAAGAGAAAGTGGATAAAAAATCTTCAAACAAATTTACCAACATCGATGGTTCAATAAGATGGAGAAAGCTAATATTCAGAACAGTAATTGCAATTGGTGTTGTCATGATTTTATTGATTGCTTATCAACATTTCTTTGGTGGTCAGACAATCAATATAGATGGAAAGAATGAATCGCTGGCACAAACTGCATACAACAAGCTGGGAACATCAGGAGTATTTCTGTTTGTTCTCATTGTTGATACATTCATTGTTCCAATGACAGTCGATGTTATGTATCCACTTGTAATTGCATGGGCGCCAATTAAAATATTCTTGGTCTTGGGTACAGCCTCTTTCATCGGAGGAATACTTGGTTATTGGATTGGACGTCTTCTATCTCATGTCAAGATAATTGATAAATTCGTAGATAGACTTGTTGGAACTCATAAAGCCTTTATAGATGATCATGGAGCATGGGCAATAGTCCTTGCTGCAATATCACCACTGCCATATTCAACCATATGTTGGGCTGCGGGAGTTGTAAAAGTTGACAACAGAAAGATAATACTTGCCTGTCTTGCACGATATTTAAGGATGATTCTTTACTATTACATCTTTGTTGGTGGAGTGAGTTTATTTGGTTAAAAAAATAGCAGATCTGAATCATTGATTCTCTCTGCTTTTTTTACATCTAAATGCTTTCGAACTCTATGTTGACGATACTCTGATACTCTCCAGCTATTACAGACTGGTCTCCTTCCCATATCAATTCAAAATTGGCCAATGTATAAGACTGTGATTGCTGACCAGAATCAAAAGCCTTTGTGAAAGTTGCAACATTATCTGTTGATGTGTATGCATCACTTTGAAGACCACCTGTAATCACAAGAAGATCTGGTGTGATTCCTGAGTAAAAACCTTCTGATGAGGTTGATGCTTTTCCAATGAATTCATTTGCTGTGACTGTGGTTTTGACAGTTGTAGCTAAAATTGTGTTTGCATCTTCATTTGTGTAGATCTGAAATGGCATTGTTTCATCATCTTGATTCAAACTGAAGCCCTCAATTACAATCTCATTTTGATAATTTTCTAAATCACTGAAAGTCACTCCATCATAGTGAAGTGAGAAGCTAAAAGGAACTTCAGGCATGGTGCCTTCCCATACTAGATTTTGATTCATATATTGTTCTGCAAACAATGATGCAGCTGTAAATAAAATTATCATAGATAATGTAATTGCTCTTTTAATCATATAATTATAATAAGTTCTATTTGCTAGTACAGTCAATAGTTGATGTTGTTCCAATCCTTTTTATGTGAGTCTGTTGAGGCGGTGATGATTCTTATAGCTGCATCATATATCTTGATGCATTTGATGAGATGCTATTTTTTTAAATTGATTATTTGTTTAGAGGCAGTGAATTAGCGGTTTTTAAATATGAAAAAACTGTCAGTTATATCATACATTTTTGCTCTATGGCATCTTGTTTAAATAGTAACAATTTGTACAGGTCTTCATTATATATCTTTCTGATTGAATAATATTAGCTATATAATTGATAGTTTAAGAACTAGTTGATGGCTGTCATTCTAACTTTTTTCCGCAAAAAAATCTTATATATAGAAAGATATTTATTATTAAAAATTATATTTAATAAAAAAATAAATATAAATCTTATACATAACAAAAAAGTCATGTAGTACTATTTTGATGTAGTTAAGATTTTTTTGCTATATATAACGATATAGTTAAAATAATAACAATATTGCACTTATTAGGGTTTTAAAAGTTCTGACCTTTTGTTAATATATGGACCATTCAAAATATTGGAGAATAAAAATAAATGACGAAAATTAATAAGACTTTATTAGTTATGACTCTTGCTTTCACAGCTGTTTTAGCTAGTTGTTCCAAATCAGATGCAACAGTTAAACAATCTCAAGAAAGTGAAGCTCAAGTTTCAGAGGTTAAAGCTCCTACTAAAGTGGAAGCTATCACTAAAGTACAGACAAAAGCTACTGCAAAAGCAGATGATACAAGTGCATTTGAACTACCTACTGAAGATCAAGTTGTTCGTGGTGGTACATTCACAATCAGTAATGGTACAGAACCTGAATCATTGGACCCTGCTTTAATTCAGGGAGAGCCTGAACACAGATTGAACTATGCCTTATTCGAAGGTTTGGTAGAAAATGATCCTAAAACTGCAAATGCCATTCCAGGTATCGCAAAATCTTGGGAATTCAGTGATGACAATACTATCATAACTTTCCACCTAAGAGAATCAAAGTGGTCTGATGGTGTTGATTTGACAGCTAATGACTTCTTATATTCTTGGGAAAGAGAATTGGATCCAGCAACAGGTGCTCCTTATGCTTGGTTCCCTGAGATGTTCATCAAAGGTGCAGCAGAGTATGCAAATGGTGAAGTTGGTGAGGAAGGTCTGGGTGTCAAGGTTCTAGATGATTACACTCTACAGGTAACACTTGTTGGACCTCTTCCATATGCAATCAGTGCATTTGCACACTACTCATTTGCAGTTGTTCCTCAGCATATCATTAAAAAATATGGTGATGAATGGACACAGGAAGGCAAGATGGTATCAAATGGTCCATTTGTTTTAGAAGACCATGTATCACAATCATACATCTCAACTGTTAAAAATGAGAATTACTGGGATGCAGAGAATGTTTATTTAGACAAAGTTGTATTCTTAGCAAGTGATGATGCAAACACAAACTACAACATGTACATCGATGGCGAGCTTGATTGGTTACCTTCAGTTTCAACAGAACAGATTGAATCAGCTAAGATGCGTAATGACTATCAAGTTGGTCCACAGCTTGCAACAGCATTCTACACAATCAACTGCATTGATCCAGCATTAAAATCACCTCTAGTAAGACAGGCACTATCTTATGCTGTTGATAGAGATTCAATGGTTGAGAACCTACTTGGTGGTGGTCAGATCCCAGCTTGGGGAATGGTTCCAGAGATGGCTGGTTATGATGCAATGGAATTCCCATTTGATGATTATGATGAAGCAAAAGATATGGCCAGAGAGAAAATGGCAGAAGCAGGATATCCCAATGGTATCGGTTTCCCAAAAATCACTCTTCTATACAACAGCAATGAATCCAACAGAAAAATTGCAGAACTATTGCAATCAAACTTCAAAGAAGTTCTTGGTATTCAATGTGATCTAGAGAACCAAGAATGGGGAACATTCTTATCAAACAGAAACGCTGGACAGTTCCAATTAGCTCGTGCTGGTTGGGTAGGTGATTATCAAGATCCTAACACTTTCTTAGATATGTTTGTATCAGGTGCTGCAATGAATGGTGGTAACTTCAACAATGCTGATTATGATGCGTTGATCAAAAAAGCTGCTACAATGCCTAATGGTCCTGACAGATTTGAAGTACTTCACCAAGCAGAAAACATATTGATTGAAGAAGAAGCAGTCATTCCTTTCTACTACTATGCATCAAGTGAATTGATCAATACAGAGAAATGGGGTGGTTGGTTCATAAACACAATGGATTATCATCCAGTAAAAAGTATCTATCTAAAAAGTAGCTACACCAAATAGTAATTTTTAGAAAACTTTGATAGCAGGAATAAAATCCTGCTATTTTTTTTGTCAAAATTGTTCTAAGTTTGTGCGATTTATACGAAAAATACAAAAAAACAATACAACTTATCATGCCCTATCTCTTCTATTTTTGAGGTATGCAAAAAAGTGAATTTTTTTTTCTGTTAATATACTTTTTTATAATTCTTTGCAAGATATAATATTATCAGAAATTATTGAAAAATGAGCTCTTAATCGTTTCAAAATGAGGGTTTTATGTGTTTTCTGATTGTGTTAACCTTTTGTCATTAAAAAAAATTGGAGAAAATAAAGATGAAAAAAAATACTAGAAATGTATTATTTATCATGTTTTTAGCTGCTGTTCTCACACTAACAGGATGCTCAAAGTCATCAGTTGAAGAACAGAATAGTGACGAATCAAAGACTGTCGCAGAACAGGTGTCTGCAACAAAAGTAACAGAAGAAAATTCTGAAAATGTGGTTGCAGATGATACCTCATCTCAGTCAAATTCTACTGACGAAATTACATCTTGGAGTTACCCAACTGCAGATGAAGTTCAAGAAGGTGCAACATTTGTAATCAGCAATGGTACAGAGCCATCCTCTTTGGATCCTCAGCAGATTGAAGGTGAGCCTGAATTGAAAATTTACTATGCCTTGTTTGAAGGGCTTGTTCAAAACGATCCTCTGACTGCAAAGCCAATTCCTGGTTTGGCTGAATCCTGGGATATCAGTGATGATGGCACTGTTATAACTTTCCATTTGAGAGAGTCAAATTGGTCTGATGGAACTCCAATAACTGCTCATGATTTTGTATGGTCATGGCAAAGAGAGTTGGATCCAAACACAGCTGCACCATATGCATGGTTCCCTGAAATGTTCTTGAAAGGGGCAGCAGAATATGCAGCTGGAGAAGTTGATGAAGATGGTCTTGGTGTGAAAGCACTTGATGATTATACATTGCAGGTTACACTGGTAGGTCCTCTTCCTTATGCTCTTGAGGCATTTGCTCACTT
Organism: Sphaerochaetaceae bacterium; assembly: GCA_023231265.1. Lineage (GTDB taxonomy): Bacteria > Spirochaetota > Spirochaetia > Sphaerochaetales > Sphaerochaetaceae > Pleomorphochaeta. Next base: position 1,551 of record JALNVT010000042.1, on the reverse strand, counting down.
CACTTTTGCTGTACTTCCTCAGCATTGCATTGAAGAGTTCGGAGATGCTTGGACTCAAACTGATAATATAGTAAGCAATGGTCCTTTTGTACTTGAAAACCATGTATCTCAATCATACATCTCATGTGTAAAGAACGACAATTATTGGGATGCAGACAATGTTCATTTAGGTAAGATAACATACCTTGCAAGTGATGATGCAAATACTAACTACAATATGTACATTGATGGTGAGAATGATTGGTTGACTTCTATTTCAACAGATCAAGTAGCTTCATCTAAAATGCGCAATGATTTCCAATCTTCTGCAAAACTTGCAGATTCATTCTATGTTATAAATTGTGATGCACCAGAACTTAAAAACATTGAAGTTCGTCAGGCAATATCTTATGCAATTGATAGAGAATCAATGGTAGAGAACGTTGTTAAAGCTGGTATTCCTTCATGGGGCTTGATTCCTGATATGGATGGTTATGATTCTTTGGAATTCCCTTTTGATGATTACGATGAAGCATGTCAGATTGCTCAAGATAAATTGGCATCTGCTGGTTATCCTAATGGTATCGGCTTCCCAGAGATCACATTGCTTTATAACTCAAATGAATCAAACAAGAAGATTGCTGAGTTGATACAGGCAAACCTCAAAGATGTTCTTGGAATCAAGGTTATACTTGAGAACCAAGAGTGGGGTACTTTCATCTCAAACAGAGATTCAGGTCAGTTCCAAATTGCACGTGATGGTTGGATTGGTGACTATCAAGATCCAAATACATTCTTAGATATGTTTGTAACAGGTGGTTCAATGAATGGTGGTAACTTCTCAAATGCAGAATTTGATTCTTTGATCAAGCAGGCATCCACAATGACTGATGGTCCTGAAAGAAAGGAAATTCTACGTAGATGTGAGGATATCTTGGTAAACCAAGAGCAGGCTGTTATTCCTTTCTACTTCATGACAAAGAGTCAGTTGATTGATACTCAAAAATGGGGTGGATGGTACACAAACATTATGGATGAACATCCTGTAAAATACATTTATTTAAAGAAATAGTTCCTTAACTGTTTGTTGTTTATATATCATTTGACGGATAGGATATATGTTCTATCCGTCTCTGATACAAAAAAAGAGTGGCCTAAAGCCACCCTTCTATATCTAATCTAAAATCTATTGTTATAGAATTTCTTTTGCTTCATCAATTATCATTTGACATCTCAATGGAGCATCTCCTACATATTCATTTGCATCAAGAAGAGCAAGTGCTTCTTCTTTTGTGAGGTACTTAAGAACTCTTTCATCGCTTGTAAGAGTCTCTGCAAGGTTGTTTGTACCACCTTCTTGAACCTCTGCCCAAGCAGCAAGAGAGTGCTCTCTTATCACTTCATGCATATCCTGACGATTTGCACCATGTTTTCCAAGTTGCATGAGAAGTTTTTCTGATGCTGCAAAGATACCATAGTTTTTCATGTTCTTCTTTATGGCAGTGAGGTGAATATTCATGCCACCTACTACTTTAGATGATGTTTTAAGAATCTCATCAACTGCTAAAAATG